>JAYVYV010000546.1:0-17499 GCA_043783985.1 Acidobacteriota bacterium
CTTCAGCCGCGCGGTGTATCTCTGGCAGAACGACTTCGACGCCGACGTCGTCGTGCGCGAGCACCCGGATGTCGTGATCCAGGAAATCGTCGGCCGGCATCTGTACGACTTCATCCCGTCGCCGGAGCTCGTCCCGACGCCGTAGTCCGACGCGTTAGCACGCGGGGAAGGCGTGGGGGGTGGCGGTCGGCGACAGGTTGCTCCGCCACGTCTCGGCCAGCATCTGCGCGCTGCCTCGGGCGTACAGGCGGTTCTGCCGCAGCACGTCCTCGCCGCGGACGACGCAGATTTCGAAACGGGGGGCTTCCTCGCGCTCCACCAGCAGGCAAATCGTGCCGTCGCGCAGCGACCAGAGCCGTTCGACGTTGAGGGTCGGGCAGGCCATGCGCCTGTCAGTGCAAATCAAGGTCCCGGCGGGTACGTCGCTTCTGTCAGATCGAAGGGCCCACTGCGTCAGCGAAAGCGCGGCCGCGGCTGCTGTGCGCGCACATGCGCGGATCCGCACACTCCTATTGTGAAGGGGGGATTACAGATTCCGAACTCAGCTCGTCCGGTAATCCGCAATCCGCAATCCGCAACGGCGTTACGGCTGGTCACTCGTGCGCCCGCCGGCCGATGTCGCCAACGCGCTGCCGTAGTAGATCCCGTTGAACAGCAGCTTGAAGGTGCCGTGCGGCTGGCCGCGCCAGTTCACCTCGTTGCCGAAGAGCACGACGTGACCCTTCCCGACTTGCGCCTCGATAATCGAGACGGCCTGATCGAGGTATTGCTGGCCCCACGCCCACCCGCTGCGCAGCGGCGTCGGGCTCTCGTACCACGCGATCGGTCTCACGCCTCTCATCGCCGCCTCCGGCTGGAGCCGGAACGCCGGGCTCTCGTCGCAGAAGACCATCGCGCGGCCCGGCATCCCGTAGGCGAGCGGCTGGGTGTTGTCAATCCTCGCCTCCAGGATCGATCCCGGGATGTAGTACTTCTCGCGCGGGAGGGGACGCTCGGCGCCGCCGGTCACGCGCTCGACCAGCGCGTCGCGGATCGGCAGGCCGAGGTGACGCCCGAACGCGGTCGACGATCCGATCGTCAGCACCGTGCCGCCGTTCTCGGCGAACGTCCTGAGCTGGGGCACGGTCGTGGCCACCGTCACGCGTCCGAGCCGGTTGCGGAACTCCGGCGGAATCGTGTCGGCCGCGGGCTGGCTGCCGAAACCGCCACCGCCGCCAGCGGCCGCATCGCGTTCCGGAATGCCGCCGTCGACGAAGACGAGCACGTCGTACTTCGCGTTCAGGTTTCCCGCGTCGAGCGTGCCCGGGAAGACGACCTCGAACGGGAACTCGTACTGCTCGAACAGCCAGCGGGTCCAGCCGGACGGCATCGATCCGCCGTACTGATCCCACAAACCGATGCGCACGGGCTTGAGCTTCATCGAATCGCCGGCCGGTTTGGCCGCCACCGCGTCGAACACCAGCCCCTTGTCCGCCGCCACCTTCTGCAGAATCGGCAGCGTGTCGGCCTTCGCCGGAATGAACATCGTCCCCAAGGGGTACGTCCTGCCGTTCGCGGTGACCGCGGTCTTCAGCCAGAAGACGTCCTGGTTCGCCTTCAGCAGCCGGTTGACGGCGACGAACGCGTCGTTGACTTCATGGCTCAAGAGATACCCGCCGCCGGCGGAGGCCTGCGCGACCCGGCCCTGCGGAACCGGCGCGAGATCGGGAATCTTCTCGAACGGACCGTCAAACGCCTCGAGGATGCGATCGAACGTGATCCCCATCGAGTACGCGAGGTTATAGCCGGTCACGTCGTAGGGCGGCCGTGGCGCGCCGCCCGGGTACGGGATGTCGTCGGGGTGATCCTGCGGCTCGAACATGTCCATCAGGTGGGCGCGGAACGGCTGCGCCGCCTGCACGACGTAGGAGCCGGCGGGATACGGCTTGCCGGCGACGGTGAACGGCGCCGTCGCGCGGTGCACGAACACGCCCGCCTTGATCAGGATGTTGACGAATTTCGTGGCGGTCAGAAAGTCGGGTTGATCCGACGGGAGGATGAACCCGCGTGGATCGCGCATCTTGGGATCGTGGAGGACGCTGTTGTAGATCGCGACTGGCGCCCCGCCACGGCCGAACCCGCCGCCGCGGCCACCCCGCGGGCCGATGTTCTCGGCGCCCCGCGACGCGCCGGCCTGCGCGGCTTCGATCGCTTCGCGCGCCGCCTCGATCCGCTTCGGGTGGATCGTCCAGTTGTCGCGGTTCCCCTTGTCGACGGCGTTCCTGGCCATCTTGTACATGTTGTAGAGGAAGTCCTCGTGCCGCTTCGACGCGAGGTCGAGGATCGCCATGTTGTTGGTGATGGAGTACTCGATGGCCGTTCGGAAGGGGAAGAGGCCTGGCGCGATGGGGTTCGGCACGTCGGCGCGCGGCAGCTGCATGTCGAGCACGAACGGAATCTCGACCGGCGTCGGGTTGCCGATCGTTTCCGTGAGGATCCCGATCTGGTTGTGGAAGTACGACGTCGTCCGGATGCCGCCGTTGAACCACGTGGAATATGGTGCGACGGTCCGCATCACGGCGCCCGGCTTGCCTTCGGCGGCCAGGCGCGTGTGGATGGCGGCGCCCACCGCGTCGATTCCCAGCGGAATCAGCGGATCGAAGTTGTAGTTGAACGGGTCGCGGAAGGGGGGCGCGAAGAGCACGGCGCCCGCGGGGCCGGTCTGATGATGGTTGTACATGATCGCGGGAAACCACTCGCGATACATCATCTTGTTCGCGTTGACGCTCTCCGACATGTTCATCATGTAGAAATCGCGGTTGTCGTCGTGGCCGATGTATTTCTGGTACAGCCTCGGGATGCCGTTGGTCGACCGCTTCCTCTCGTCCCCCTCGCGCATGTACCAGTTCGACACGAGCTCCATGCCGTCCGGGTTCACGAGCGTGCAGAGGACCACGACGTCGTTGAGGATCCGCAGCGTCTCGGGATCGGACTTCGCGTTCAGGCGGTAGATCGTCTCGATCAGCTGCTGGGCGCCGAGTACTTCGGTGGCGTGCAGGCCGCCGTCGATCCAGACCACGACCTTGCTTTCCCGGGCGAGGGTGTGCGCCTGCTCGTCGGTCAGGTTCTCGGCCAGCGCCAGCCGGCGGTTCGCGGCCTTGATCAGCGGCAGCTTGCGCTGGTTCTCCGGCGACGTGATGATGGCCGTGAACTCCGTCCGACCTTCTTCCGTCTTGCCGATGTCGGTCAGGATCATGCGTTCCGACTGCGCCTGCAGCTTCTTCAGGTAGTCGGTGTACTGCGAGTAGTTGACGAGGCGGTAGTCGTCACCGACCGCAAACCCGAACTGATCCTTCGGCGGTGTCACCTTCGACGCCGGCGCCGCTTTCTGCGCGTAGGGCGCCACCGCCGTGACGCTCACGGCCAGCGCGACGAGCGCCGCGTATCTCTTGAACATAAGAACCTCGTGAAGGAAAGCGGACTTGATCTCGCTCCTAAATCTCGAAATCGACCGCGACGATGTGCTCGCAGAGGCTGACGCCGAACTGCGCAACGGGCACGTGCCGGTCGTTCTGCTGATAGGCGTCGAGCGCGGCACGATCAGGAAACGTGACCGCGAGACCTGTGTCGTACGATCGCGGCGAACCGACGACGTCCTCGCCCACCTTGAGGTCCACCACGCCGTCCAGGCTGTTCAGGGCGGCGAGACGCCGGCGGTGCTGCGTTCGCGCCGCCGCGTCCACGTCCGCCTTGTATTTGAAGCTCACGAGGTGCAGCAGCATTACAGCTCCTCTCCTTCGATGTCGTCGTCGCCCACGTCGACCACGACGCTGTGAATGTCGATGCGGAACCAGTCGCGGAAGGTCTTGAGGTCGCGGGTCCCGGGCCAGGCCTCTTCGTTCTCCGTCCACGCGGAGAGCTGAAAGTCGAACAGCCAGGCGACGTTCTCTTCGACCCACTCCTGCAGATCTTCCTCGAGGTCGAACTCGGGCAGCAGGAATGCCGACCCGTACGCCTTCGCGCGCGGCACGGTGATCGCGCCCCGGTTGAAATCCGCGTCGGTGTCGAGCATCCAGTCGATGAACGGCTGGGCGCCGGTGATGGTGACGGCGGTGCGGTTGACCACTCGCATGCGGCGATTCTACAGGCTTTTCTCACACCATCCGCACCCTCGCGGGCGCGTCGCTCCCCCCGTGCGCCACGGCCGCAAGGCTGCGCGCGAGCGTCCTGGCGACCTGCACCGCGCGGCTGGCGGGCTGCGACGTATAGCAGATGCGAAGCTGGTGGTCGCCGCCCTGGTCCACGTAAAACGGATCGCCGGTCAGCACCATGACCGACTCCCGCAACGCGCGGTCCTGCACCGACCGCGCGCGGACTCCGGGCGGCAGCTCGCACCACAGGTACATCCCGCCGTCGGGCACGCTGAACCGCAGCTGCGCGGCCGGCACGTGCTGCCGCAGCGCCTGCACCATCGCGTCTCGCCGGCGTCGGTGTTCCGCCTTGAGCGTCGCCAGATGACGATCGAGCACGCCCTGCTCGACCAGCTCGCCAATCACCATCTGCGACAGGTTCTGCGTGTGCGGATCCACCTGCTGCTTGATCAGCGCCAGCTGATCGACGATCGGGCGCACCGCGCTGATCCACCCGAGGCGCAGGCCCGGCGCGAGCATCTTCGAAAAGCTGTTGATGCGGATGACGCGGGTGTGCGCCTCGTCGAGGGTGAAGAGCGACGGCGGAGGCGGAGGGCCGGTCAGCGCGAGGTCACGGTAGGTGTCGTCCTCGACGATCGGCACGCGGTAGCGGGCGGCCAGCTCCAGCATCTCGCGCCGCGTGCGGATCGGCATGGTGACGCCGGTCGGGTTCTGATGCGTCGGGTTCGTGTAGATGAGCTTCGGACGGTATCGCAGCAGCAGCTCTTCGAGCTCGTCCGTGTCGGCCCGTGCGATGTCCCAGCCGACCAGACGTGCGCCGGCGTGGCGGAACGTCTGGATCGCGCCAAGATAGCCCGGACGATCGATCACGACCGCGTCGCCGGGATCGATGAGGCAGCGCGCCAGCAGGTCGAGCCCCTGCTGCGCGCCGGCGAGGACGAGGATGTGCTCGGCCTCGCCGCCGAAGCGGTGCGCGAGCGCCGCGCGAAACGGCTGCAGACCTTCCGTCGGCCCGTGCCGCCAGGCGGCGTGTGCCTGCGTGGCGAGCACGTGGTTCATCGCGCGCTGGAACGCCTCGGTCGGAAAGCACTCGAGCGCGGGGACGCCGGCGGCCACCGAGATCAGGCGCGGATCGGACGCCGCCCGCACGAGATCGCGTACGGTCGTCTCGTTCGCCTGCAGGGCCGACGCGGCGATCTTGCCGCGCCAGGCGAACGGCGCGCTCGCGACATCCGGCGTCGCAGACACGAACGTGCCGCGGCCGACGTAGCCGCGCACCAGCCCGCGCGCCTCGAGCTCGCGGTACGCGCTGACCACCGTCGCGCGGCTGATCCGCAGCGCCGCCGCCAGGTCGCGCTCGGGCGGCAGCTGCTGTCCCGCCGGCACCGCGCCGCGGGCGATGCCGTTCTCCAGCAGGGTCACGATGCGGCGATACAGCGGCCGCTCACGCGGCACCGACGTCACGTCGACGCCAAGCGCGCGAAACAAGCCATTCACCGATTGGTCTGCTTGACGGATCACAATCCTGGGCATGATGGCGCCACTATGCCATCTGAAACCAGTCCAATCAATGCCACGGCCGCGCCGGTCGCACGCCCGGCCGACGGTCTGGTGTACGTCAGCGGCGCCTGGCGCCCCGCTGCGGACGCCTCCGTCAGCGTGTTCGATCACGGCCTCCTGTACGGCGACGGGGTCTTCGAAGGGATCCGCGCCTACAACGGACGCGTCTTCAGGCTCGAACGCCACATCGATCGGCTGTTCGATTCAGCCAAGGCCATCCGGCTCGAGATCCGTCACACGCACGCCGAGGTCTGCGACCTGGTGGTCGAGACGTGCCGGCGCAACGAAATCAGCGACGGCTACATCCGGCTCGTCGTGACGCGCGGTCCCGGCGATCTCGGGATCGACCCGCGCAAATGCCCGCGCGCCGAACTGATCGTCATCGCGCGGCAACTGACGATGTACGCCGCCGCGGCGACGGGGATCACGGTCGTGACGTCGACCTTCCGCCGCAACGCGCCGGACGCGACGAGCCCATCCATCAAGTCGTTGAACTACCTGAACAACATCCTGGCGCGCATCGAGGCCAACGACCGCGGCGCCGACGAGGCGCTCATGCTCGACGGCCAGGGTTATGTCGCCGAAGCCACGGTCGACAATTTCTTCATCGTCACCGACCGGGCGCTCCTGACGCCGCCCACCGCGACGAACCTGCGGGGCATCACACGCGACACGCTGCTCGCGCTGGCCGCGAGCCTCGGCATCGAGGCGCGCGAACAGCCGTTCACCCTGTTCGACGTGTGGACGTCGAAGGAGGCGTTCATCTGCGGCACCGGCGCCGAGGTCGTGCCGGTGCTGTCGGTCGACGGCCGGACGATCGGCACCGGCGCCGTCGGTCCCGTCACCGGCCGCATCGTGACGGCCTACCAGGCGCTGGTGCGCGCCGAAGGCACGCCGATCCAGCCCGGGTCGACGCCGCCGGGGTAGTGCCGGGGCGCGTGGCTGACGGCCGCCCCGTTCCGGCGGTGGTCGGCGTAAGATGTCAGGCAGGAGGTTCGCGATGGCCGAAACTGCCAAATGCGCCCACCCCGCCTGTGAATGCCAGGTTGAGAAAGGCGGCGTCCACGGGAAATACTGCAGTGAGCACTGCAAAGAGAAAGGCCAGACCACGGAGCTGCGCTGCGAATGCCGCCACCCGGCATGTCGATGAACCCGCGTCTCCCGCACCCCGTATGGCTGCCCCGGAACGTTACGAGCAACTGATTGCGTTTCTGGACACGAACTTGTCCGCCCCGGTGGAGCGTCAGGAGGCGGCGGATGGTACGGTGCAGTTCATCGGAGGCGAGCCGGCCGACGTGGTGGTCTCGCTCACCGACACCAGCGTGATCGTGTCGGAGTTCGCGGGGGTGTGGGAGACGCCCTTCACGTTCGCGGCGAAACCCCGGCGCGTCGGCGTGCTCAAGTGGCGGCGTTTGCCCGAGACGGCGCTCTTCAACGCGCTGCAGGTGCTGATCAAGGGCGCGCGCGAGGCGCGGCTGTCACGCTTTCGCGTCTGCCATTACTGCGGCCGCAGCACCGCGCCCGAATGGATGCGCGACGACGGCGTGTGCCAGGGCTGCGCGGACCAGCACAGCGGCGCAGTGCATTAGTCGTCAGTCACTTTCGCGCGTCCAGCTCGCCCCAGCGGGCGTAGACCGCGGCGAGCTCGCGCTGCAGCTCGTCGACGCGGGCGAGCGACTCCTTGATCGTATCGGCCGGCTCCTTGTAGAACCCCGGGCCCGCGACCTTCGCGGCGAGCGCGCGCTGCTCGGACTCGAGCGCGTCGATTGCCGCCGGCAGCGCGTCGATCTCGCGCTGCTCCTTGAACGACAGCTTCTTGGGCCTCACCGCGATCTTCGTCGTCTTCGGCACCTCGACCGGCGCGTCCGATCCAGGCCGCGCCTTTCGGGCTCCCGCGCTTTTCTCGGCCAGCCGCTGCCGCACCCAGTCCTCGTAGCCGCCGACGTATTCCTGCACGCGACCATCGCCCTCGAACACGAACGTGCTGGTGACGACGTTGTCGAGGAAGGCGCGGTCGTGACTGACGAGCAGCAGCGTGCCCGGCCATTCGACCAGTTGCTCCTCCAGGAGCTCCAGCGTTTCGAGATCCAGGTCGTTGGTGGGTTCGTCCAGCACGAGCACGTTCGCCGGCCGCGTGAACAGCCGCGCCAGCAGCAGGCGGTTGCGCTCGCCGCCGGACAACGCCTTGACCGGCGAACGCGCACGCTCGTCCGAGAAGAGGAAGTCGCGCAGGTAGGCGTGGACGTGGCGCGTGCGTCCGTTCGACGTCACCGTGTCGTTCCCCTCGCCGACGGTGTCGAACACGGTCCGCTCGGGATCGAGCTGCTCGCGCTGCTGGTCGTAGTACGCAATCTGCACGTTCGCGCCGAGCCGGATCTCCCCCTCGTCCGGCTCGAGCTCGCCCAACAGCATCCGCAGGAGCGTCGTCTTGCCCGCGCCGTTGGGCCCGATCAGGCCGATGCGATCGCCGCGGATCACGCGCGTCGAGAATTCGCGGATGATCGGCGCGCCGGCAAAGCCTTTCGAGATCCCTTTCGCCTCGAAGACCAGTTTGCCCGACTGCTCCGCCTGCTCGACCTGCAGGCGGACATTCCCCATCTGCTCGCGGCGCGCGGCGCGCTCGGCGCGCATTGCCTCGAGCGCCTTGACCCGGCCCTCGTTCCGCGTGCGCCGCGCCTTGATGCCCTGGCGGACCCACACTTCTTCTTCGGCGAGTTTCTTGTCGAACTTGTCGGCGAGCACCTGCTCGTTGGCCAGCGCGTCTTCCTTCCGGCGGAGATAGGTTGGGTAGTTCCCCGGCCAGGACGTCAGCTTGCCCCGGTCGAGCTCGATGATCCGCGTCGCCAGCCGCTGGAGAAACGCGCGATCGTGGGTGACGAACATCACCGCGCCTTCGTACTCCGCGAGAAAGCTCTCGAGCCACTGAATGGCCTCGATGTCCAGGTGGTTGGTCGGCTCGTCCAGCAGCAACAGATCCGGCTGGCCGACGAGCGCGCGCGCCAGCAGCACGCGGCGCCGCCATCCTCCGGACAGGGTGTCCACAATCGCGTCGGCCGGCAGCTCGAGCCGCGACAGGATCAGCTCGACGTGGTGCTCGCGCAGCCACGCCTCGTCCTCTTCGAGATGATGCGTGTGCCCTTCGGCGACGACGTCGAAGACCGAGCGGTGCGCGGAGAGCGGAACGTCCTGCTCGAGGCGCGCGGTCCGCAGCGAGGGCTGGCGCCACACCGTCCCCGCGTCTGGAGGGATCTCTCCGCTGAGGATCTTCAGGAGCGTCGACTTGCCGGTCCCGTTGCGGCCAATAACCGAGACGCGTTCGCGTGCGTCGATCTGCATCGCGACCTCGTCCAGCAGCGGGAGATGACCGTAGGCGATCGACACGCGTTCCAACGTCACCAATGGCATCACTCAACGTACCACGAGCGCGACATGTCCGTGCTCGTCTCGAGGGTGACGATCAAGTCCGAGAGCGAGCCCGAGCCGGAGTCGTCCGGGAGCGCCTCGACGGAGGTGACGGTGGACAGCGTGGTGCAGGAGAGTGCCTGCCCGGCGCTCAGTTTCCTGGTCGGCGCCGAGACGGTCGCCGTCAGCTCCATGACCAAGTACGAGGGCGGTTTGTGCCCGACATCAAGCCCGGCGTCGCGCTGCGGCTGAGCGGGACGAGACAGGGCGACGACCATGTCCTGGCGGCGCGAGTGTCGTTCCCCGACTGACCCGGCTTTCGGCTACCATCGCATGCAGTCCAGGAGGACTGCATGCGACGCGTCCCGTTCGTCATCGGCCCGCTGATCTTCGCCGCTGCGCTCGCCGCGCAACCGCGCCTGACGTTCGACTACTCCGCTATCGCGAAACGCCTCGTGCAGCAGCTCGCGCTGAAGCCGGGCGAACGCGTGCTGTCCATCGCGCACCCGGGCATCTTCGACGATCTGCTGCCCTACATCCGGTATGAAGTGATGCGCGCCGGCGGCGTCGACCTCGGCGTCGTCGAGGTGCTGCGCGAGCCGGTGCCTGAGGCATTCGACGCGGCGGTCCTGCGCACAGGCGCGCGCGAGGCGCGGACGCATTACAAGACGATGTTCCGCGACGTGGACGCGGCGATCATGATGCCGGGCGCGAACCCGTCGCATCCCGCGTATCTGGCGATGCAGGACTGGTTGAAGGACGACCTCGCCGAGCATCGGGGCCGCCGGACGATTCATTTCCACTGGATCGAGAACGGCAGCGCGTACCCCATGGCCGGCCAGCCGCTGCCGTCGCGGCCGGAGATGGACGCGCATTACCAGCGCGCGCTGCTGCAGACCGATTACCAAGCCCTCGGCGAGCGCGAGCGCGCGTTTGCCTCGGCGTTGAAGACCGGCGAGGTCCACATCACGTCGCTCAAGGGAACGGATTTGCGCTTCCGCGTGGGTGACCGCCCCGCCAATCTTCAGGACGGCGACGCGTCTGCGGCGCGCACGGCGATGGGCAGGGTGCTGGTCGATCATGAAATCGAACTGCCGGCCGGCGTCGTCCGGGTTGCGCCGCTCGAGAACACGGTCGAAGGGGTCATCGCTTTTCCGCCGTCGCAGTGGGATGGCCGCCCCGTCGACGGGTTGACGCTTCGCTTCTCCAAGGGGCGCGTCGTCGACATCTCGGCGACGAGCGGAACGGAGGCGGTGGAGGCGGAGATGCGGAAGGCCGGAGAGGCCGGGCGCGCGTTCCGCGAGATCGGACTGGGTTTCAACCCGCTGCTCGCGGTTCCGGATCGGACGCCGTGGATCCCCTATTACGGTTACGGCGCCGGCGTCGTCCGGCTGTCGCTCGGCGACAATACGGAGTTGGGCGGCACGGTCGCGGCCCCGGCGGGCCAGCCGGCGTACGTCCGCTGGAATTTCTTCACGGACCTGACCGTCACGATCGGCAACACGACCTGGGTGCGGAACGGACAGTTACAATGACCGACGAAAAACCTTTGAAGTCCTCTCTCGAGCTCGCGATGGAACGCCTCGCCAAGCGGGACGCGGACACCGGTAGTGCGTCCACGCCGATGACCGACGCGCAGAAAGCGGCGATCGCAGAGGTGCGCAACTTCTACGAGGCGAAAATCGCCGAGCTGGAAGTGCTCCACCACTCGAAGGTCGCCGGCACGCTCGATCCGACCGAGCGCCAGGTACTAACTCTGCAGTACCAGCGCGAGCGCGATCATTTCGTGACGGCGCGCGACGCCAAAATCGAGAAATTGCGTCGAGGCTGAGCACGGCGTGCGAGTTGCTAGGATCCCGCCGGAGGTTCGTCTGTGCAACTGCCCGAAAAGTTGAGCCGGTACGCCGCGGTCGCGACACTGCTTCTGAAACACCGGTCGGTGATGGACGATGCCAACGGCGACGATGCCGAGCAGCTGGCAAAGGATCTCGAGAAGCTCGGCCCGACATTCATCAAGCTCGGCCAGCTGTTGTCCGGACGGACCGACCTGCTGCCTCCGGCGTATGTCGAAGCCCTGACGCGGCTGCAGGACGACGTGAAGCCCTTTCCGTACGCGGACGTCCAAACAATCGTCGAAGCCGAGCTGGGTGTCAGGATCTCCAAGGCCTTTGGCCTGTTCGAGAAGGAGCCGCTGGCGGCCGCGTCGCTCGGCCAGGTGCACACGGCGGCGCTGCGCGACGGACGTCTCGTTGCCGTGAAGGTGCAAAGGCCCGGGGCGGAGAAGCAAATCCTCGAAGACCTCACGGCGCTCGCCGAGATCGCGTCGTTCGTGGACGCGCACAGCGAGGCCGGCGATCGCTACGACTTCTCCCAGATGGTCGCCGAGTTCAAGAAATCGCTCGTCGACGAGCTCGATTACCTGCACGAGGCGGCGCACCTGAAGACGCTCGCCGAAAATCTCAAGAGCTATCCCACGATTGTCGTGCCGCAACCGGTACCGGACTACACCACCTCGCGCGTGCTGACGATGGACTACGTGCTGGGAACGAAGGTGACCGAGGTGAGCCCGATCGCGCGGCTCGATCTGGACGCCGAAGGGCTGGGCAAGGACCTGGTGCGGGCGTACCTCCATCAGATCATCGTCGACGGCTTTTTTCACGCGGATCCCCATCCGGGCAACGTGTTCGTCACCGACGACAAGAAGCTGGCGCTGATCGATCTCGGGATGGTCGGCCGGCTCTCGGCGCGCACGCAGGATCGTCTCCTGGAGCTGCTGATTGCCGCCGCCGAGGGGCGCGGCGACGAAGCCGCCGACGTGCTGATCGATCTCGGCCAGCGCCGCGACAACTTCGACGAGCCCGCGCTGAGGCGCGACGTCGTCGAGCTCGTGACGCGGTTTCAGCAGTCGTCGCTCGCCGACCTCCAGATCGGCCGCATGCTTCTCGAGGTGAATCAGCGCGCAACGCTGCACGGGCTGCGCCCACCGGCGGAGCTCATGCTCCTCGGCAAGACGCTGCTGAACCTGGACACCGTCGCCCGATCGCTCGCGCCCAAGCTCGACGTGAACGCGACGATCCGCGAGCAGGCGGTCACGCTGATGCATCAGCGGATGCTGCGAAGCATGTCGCCGGGGCGCCTGCTGTCGAGCGTCCTCGACGCGAAGCAGTTCGCGGAGCGGCTCCCCGGCCGCGTGAACAAGGTGCTCGACGCGCTGGCGGGCAACGAGCTCAAGCTGAAGATGGAGCTGATCGACGAGGGCGCCATCATCGACGGGTTGCAGAAGGTGGCGAACCGGATTGCGCTCGGCCTGGTCATGGCCGCGCTCATCGTCGCCGCCGCGCTGATCATGCAGGTGCCGACGACGTTCCGGCTGCTCGGCTATCCGGGGCTGGCGATGATTCTGTTCGTCATCGCCGCGGGGGCGGGCGCGATGCTGGCGGTGCAGATCGTCAACAACGACCGGTCGTCCCACCGACGACGCACCTGAATCCTTATGCACCGGGCGTAAGATCGCCTGGTGCGCCGCAACGCCCTGATGGCCGGAGCCGTGATCCTGTGCCTCGCGACCGCCGCGCTGGCCCAGCGCGGTTTCGACGGCTTCGGCGGGTCCGGACGCGTACCGGCGATCCACAACGTGCCGTACGACGGCCAGTTCACGTTCGTCCGCGTGCAGTACGACACGGCGCCCGGCGGCTTCTGGGCCGGCGGACGGCCGTCCTGGGTGCACGGCTACCCGCTCGCCGAACAGAATCTGATGCGGATCATGAACGACCTCAGCTTCTTCAACGCGCGCACCGAAAACATCAACGTGCTCGCGCTGGACGATCCGGAGCTGTTCAAGTACCCGCTCGCCTACCTGATCGAAGTCGGCTGGTGGACGCTCACGGACGCCGGCGCCGCCGCGCTGCGCGCCTACATCCGGAAAGGCGGCTTCGTCATCGTGGACGACTTCAAGGTGCTGGGCTGGCGGGGCGTGTCGACCGGTGGCTGGGAGCCGTTCGAGCAGAACATGAACCGCGTCTTTCCCGGCGTGAAGTTCTTCGATATGGACCTGTCGCATCCGATCTTCCACTCGTTTTTCGAAATCAACACCCTCGAGCATTTTCCGCAGGCGTACAACAGCGGCCGTCCCGTCTTCAAAGGCGTGTACGAGGACAACGATCCGGCCCGGCGTCTCGTGATGATCGTCAACTACAACACCGACATCTCGCAGTTCTGGGAATGGTCGGGGCGTGGGCTGCGGCCGGTGGACGACACCAACGAAGCGTACAAGCTCGGCGTGAACTATCTTTTCTACGGCATGACGCACTGACGCGTGCGCGACCGACGCTACGGCGGCGGACGCCGGTGGTGGGTCGCCTGTTCGTAGGCGTAGGCCAGCGCGAGCACGCGGCGATCCGCCCAGAGACGGCCGAGGAACGAGACGCCGAACGGGTACTGGTTGCCGAGGAAGCCGGCCGGGACCGTGACCTGCGGCAGGCCGGTCATCGCGCTCTCCTGGCAGGTGCCCGGCTCCTCGCCGTACCGCTCCAGCCCGCCCTCGTGCGTGCTGGGCCGCGCGAGGTTCGCGGGGTACAGCAGGGCGTCGAGACGCTGCTGATCCATCGCATCGACGAACAGTGCGCGGAACCGGTCGCGCGTCGCGTAAAACGCGGCGGTGGCCGCGCGCAGCTCGCCGCCCGACGGCGTGGGCTGAAGGGCGTCGCGCAGGCGCCGGGCGCTGACCGGCGCGAGCTTGCCGGACGCCAGGAGGCTCTCGATGGTGAGCACCGGCTCCCCGACCGCCGCACCGCGCGTCAGGTACGACGTCCACGCCGCCTTCAGCGAACCGGGCGCGCTGCCCCGCGCCTGCGCATAGCGGGCGTCGAGATTCCCGATCGCCACGTCGACAACGGTCGCCCCGGCCGCCTGCATCTCCTTGACCACCTGCTCCAATGTCTCCGCCGCTTCGCGCTCGCCGGTGACGCCAACGGCCAGCTGGCGGAGCACGCCGATGCGGGCGCCTGTGAGCGCGTTCGCATCGAGGGCAAGAGTGAAGGAGCCGCCGGTGTGCCGGCCTGCGTCCGCGGTCGCGGCGTCCTCCGCGTCGGGGCCGGTGACCTCGTCGAGCACGAGCGCGAGCTCGCGAATCGATTTCGCGATCGGCCCCACCGCGTCCTGAAACGTATTGAGCGGCATGACACCGGCCCGGCTCGTCAGCCCGCGCGTGGTCCGGATCGTGGCGAGCGAGGCGAACGACGCCGGGTTCGAGAGGGAGTTGCACGTGTCGGTGCCGAACCCGAGCGTGGCAAGGCTCGTGGCGACGGCGGTCGCCGTGCCGCCGCTCGATCCGGCGGTGCTCAGCGTCGGGTTGAACGCGTTGCCGATCGTGCCGCCGACCGTGCTGATGCCGAAGTCACCGAACGGGAACTCGTCGAGGTTCGCCTTTCCGAGCATCACGGCGCCCGCACGCCGCATGCCGGCGGCCACGCGCGAATCGAGCCGCGCACGATGATCCGCCAGCGCCCGCGAGCCGCCCGTCGTCGGCAGGCCGAGGACGTCGATGTTGTCCTTGAAGATCACCGGGACGCCGTGCATCGGGCCGCGCGCGCCGCTCACCGTGCGTTCCGCGTCGAGTCTTCGCGCATCGGCCATCGCCGCCGGGTTCAACGCGAGCATCGAGTGCAGCGCCGGTCCGTGGCGATCGAGCAGCGAGAGCCGCGCCAGGTACGCGCGGACGACATCGGCCGACGTCGTCTGACCGCGCGTGAGCGCGTCCTGAATCTGCGAGACGGTTTGCTCGACGACGGTGAACGGCGTCGCCGACGGCGCGGGTCCGCTCGCGACGCGCCAGTTGACGATCTCCGATCGCTGAACCGGCGTGAGGCCGCGCAGGTCGGGATCCGCGACCAGGCGGCGCGCGGCGCCGGTGACCCGCGCGATCTCGGAACCCGCTCGAGGAATCGCCGGCGAGGCGCCGGTGTAGGGCGCGGCATATTTCGGCGCCACCAGCGCATCGCGCAGCGGGATCGGAAACCCACCGCGCGGATCGTAGACCTCGCTCAGCCCCTTCACGACGAAGGTCATCAGCGCGACGGTCTGTCCCGGCCTCACGGTCAGCGTGAAGACGTAGCCGATGTGCGCGGGGTCGTAGCCGGGCCAGCGCGCCGTGAACGGGTCCGCGTACATGTCGCCGACGGCGGTCAGCAGCCCGGCGGCATGCGAACCGAGCACATGAGCGGACGGACCGTGGCCGGACGGCCCGCGCGTCGGATCGGAGACGTGCGTGGCGTTCTGCATCACCGTGACGAAGCTGTCGGTGAGATCGATCGCGCGGTCGCCGTTCGACGAGGCCGCCACCGTCACCGGCCCGCCGTCCTCGAAGGCCCCCGCCGCGCCGCCCCAGGCCACGTCGATCAGCCGCGTGTCGTCAGCGGTGTTGGTGTAGCTGTCGACGTAGCGCAGGTAGTTGGCGTCTTTGGGTGCGAACAGGCCGCGCGCTACCAGAACATCGCCGTGCAGCACCGGGGTGATCGAGTCGAACCGCTCGACGCCGTCGTGCGCCAGGCCGAAGCCGGTCAGGTATTGATGCGGCACCAGCGTCGTGCCGCCCACCGCGCGCACGCGGAGCTTGAGATAGCCGAAGCCGTTGAACGGATTGGCCCGTCCGCCAGTGGCGATGCCGCCGCTGTCCTGCGACCACGGCGAGGTGTCCTGCACGTCCCAGAACTGGCCGTCGGCCGACGCCAGGCGCGTGACCGCGCCGGCGCGCAGCGCCAGCGCCACGGCGATGGTGAGGACGCAGAGCGCGCACCGCATGCTAGAGCGCCTCCGCGCACGCGGGCTTCGCGATGACGCCGCTGTTCATGCCGCGTATTAAACCACGGAGCCCCGGCGCCTTACACCCGTGCCCACGCCGTTCGCCTGGTAGATCTGGCGGAGCTTGGCGAACACGCGCATAATTTCGATGTTGACGGCCACGGCGCGAGAGCTGCGCAGCACGCTGCGGTGCGGATCGCAGTCAGCGAGAGGCTCTCATGAAGAAGCGGGTTGAACCTGTCGATGGCTCGGATGACGACGCCTTCGCGCGCGCGATGGCGGATCAGGACGTGGTTCCCCTTGCGCGCGGGTCGCGCGAGCGGGTGCGGACGACGGCCCCGGTCAACCTGCTGGCGCCGGGCCCTCCGGCCGGCGCATCTCCAGTGGTCGAGGACGCGGACGAGGGTGAAGACTTCGCGGCGCATGGCGTCGACCGCCGCGAGATCAGGAAACTGAAGCGCGGCGACTACCCGCCGGCCCGCCGCCTCGATCTGCACGGGATGAAGGCGGACGAAGCCTGCCTCGACGTTCAACGGTTCGTCGCGGGCGTCCGTCATCATCGCCGCACCTGCGTCTGCATTGTCCACGGCCGCGGACTGCGGTCGCCGGGCGGTGTCGCGGTACTGAAGCGTCGCGTCCGCGCTCTGCTTCGCTCACACCCCGCCGTGCTCGCCTTCGCGGACGCACCCGGTTCGGACGGAGGACCGGGCGCCGTGTATGTATTGCTGCGCGGGCGGGCGTAAGCCGCCCCGATCCGCCTGCGCGGCGCGCGTCCGGCGTGGCGCGACTCTTGCGGCCCCTCCGTCCGGAGGCTTCATGACCGAGACGAAGAAATGCGCGCATCCCGCCTGTAAATGCACGGTGACCGGCGACGGCCCCTTCGGAAAGTATTGCAGCGAGCACTGCCGAGAGGCGGCGGATCAAACCGAGATCATGTGCGACTGCAAGCACGCCGGCTGCCGCTGAGATCGAGGCGGCGCTTGATTTGTAGTTCCTGAACCGGAGGTCACGTATGAGCAAAATCGACGACGCGGCGGACAACGTGAAGAACGCGACGGACCGCACGGCTGAGGCGGCGAAAGATGCGGCCAAGAACGCCGGCGAGAAGATCAAGGACGCGGGCGAACGCATCAAGGACGCCGGCGACAAGATCAAAGACGAGGCGTAAGGGCAGATTCGCTACGATATGGCGTGACGTCTTTCGGGGACACGGCCAGGCTGCGGTGTGCCGCGGCCTGGCCGGCGGTCGTTGGGGCCCTGGCCGTGTGCTACGCGACCATCGGCGCCGGCTGGCCCCCTCGGCGATCGGCGATCGCATTCATGATCGGATCGTGGGGCGCCCGCCTCGCGGTGCAGGCGCTCTACACACGTACGTCGCTACTTCCCCTGCTAAATTCCTATCTCACACTTCTAATTTCCGCGCTGCTGTTCTCTCTACCCGCGTGGCTCGCGTCGCGCAATGCCGATGAGGGCTTCTCCGCGGTCGAGCTCGCCGCAGCGGGACTGTGGCTAATCGCGTTCGCCGCGGAACGAACTGCCGATCGGCAGCGTCTTCGCGTCGCGCCCGTCTGGCTGGCCGTCGCGCTGTTCTCGGCCGGCTCGCCCTGGG
>JAYVYV010000547.1:0-6086 GCA_043783985.1 Acidobacteriota bacterium
CGCGATGATCTTGATCGAGTTCTTGTTCGCGCCGACCGTGCCGTCCGCGCCCAGACCGAAGAACACGGCGCGCACGGTGTCGGCCGGCTCCACCTGAAACGTCTCATCCACGGCCAGCGACAACCCCGTCACGTCGTCCACGATGCCGACGGTGAAGTGACGCTTCGGCGACGCGCTCTTGAGCTCGTCGAAGACCGCCTTCACCATCGCCGGCGTGAATTCCTTGGAGCCGAGACCGTAGCGTCCCCCGATCACCCGGATGTCGCGGAAGGTGAGGCCTTCGTGCAGCGCGGTCACGACGTCCTGGTACAGGGGCTCTCCGATCGCGCCAGGCTCTTTGGTGCGATCGAGGACCGCGATTGCACGGACGGTCGGCGGCAGGGCGGCGAGGAAATGGTCGACGCTGAACGGGCGATAGAGCTTCACCGTCAGCACGCCGACTGCCGCCGCGCCGCCGAGTGCGTCCACCGTGGCAGCGACGGTCTCGCTGCCCGACCCCATGATCACAATGACGAATGCTGCATCGGGCGAGCCTCGATACTCGAAGAGCGAATGCGCGCGTCCCGTCAGCGCGGCAAAGCGATCCATGGCGCCTTGCGCGATCGCCGGCGTCGCGAGGTAGAAGCGGTTGATCGCTTCGCGATTCTGAAAGAAGACGTCGGGATTCTGCGCCGATCCGCGGAGCACGGGACGGTCGGGCGACAGCCCGCGAGCGCGTGTCGCCTCCACGAAGCGCTCGTCGATCATCGCGCGGACGGCCTCCTCGTCAAGCGTCTCGATTTTCTGCAGCTCGTGCGACGTGCGGAAGCCGTCGAAAAAGTGCAGGAACGGTACGCGCGATTCGAGTGTGGCTGCGTGCGCGATCAGCGCGAGATCCTGGGCTTCCTGGACAGACGACGAAGAGAGCAGCGCGAAGCCGGTGCTGCGCACCGCCATTACGTCGCTGTGGTCGCCGAAGATCGAGAGGGCATGGGTGGCGACCGCGCGCGCCGACACGTGGAAGACCGCCGGCGTGAGCTCGCCCGCGATCTTGAACATGTTCGGGATCATCAGCAGTCATCCCTGGCTGGCCGTGAACGTCGTCGCCAGCCCGCCGCCGAGCAGCGCACCGTGCACCGTGCCGGCCGCGCCGGCTTCGCTCTGCATTTCGACGACGGACGGCACCGCGCCCCAGAGGTTCGGCCGTTTCGCGGCCGCCCACGCGTCGGCGGCTTCCGCCATGCTGGAGGAGGGAGTGATCGGGTAGATCGCGATGACGTCGCTCAACCGGTACGCGACGCTCGCGCACGCATCGTTCCCGTCAACCGTGATCCACTGACCCGCCATGCCGATGCCCCTCCGACGAGGGACGCTGCAACCTATGTGCTGATCGAAAACCCGCCTGAAAGCGTTCGAGTCCCGCTCGGCTGCCGGAAATCCGGCACGGTGCGCCCCGGCAGCGGGACCTGAGGCCTGTACACGTGCGGCACGCTGGTTGCGGGTCGACCCGTATCGGCCACGCGGATCGGGGAGGTATATGCCGCTCAACGCCTGCGAACTCGAGATCGATCTGTTCTGCCACGGGATGCGCATCCCGCCGGGCGTTCCGCTGACGGGAGCGCGCGGCGTGTCGCGGACCCGCGCAGGACTTGGCTCCGGACTCGAGATCGCGCTTCCGGCGGCGTCTCTTGCCAAGCGCGAGATCTGGGTCAACGTGCCGATCGCCGAGCATTTTGTCCGCGCCTCGCCGTATTGGCTGACCGGTGGCCCAGGGGCGTACGCGATCGTCGACGATCGCAGCGGCGCGCGCTACGAAATGCGATTGCCAGCAGAGCCGCCGTGGTACCGGCGGCTCACGTCGCGCGACGTGCCGATGAACCGGATCGGCGTGCTGCAGGGGACATACCTAGGCATCTACGTCAACCCGGTCTGCGCGTTCTGGAACGAATCGCCCAGCCGGAACTGTCTGTTCTGCACGACGGGGCAGAACATCGGCTCCGCCGAAGCCGCAGTCAAGACCATCGAGGACGTGGTCGAAACCTGCTGGGCCGCGAAAGAGGAGTCCGGCATCACCTTCGTCCACATGAACGGTGGATTTCAGGGATCGCGCGACCTCGAGTTCATCGCGCAGTACGTGGAGGCGATCAAAAAGGACGTGGGGCTGCTCGTCGGGGTGCAGCTCGCGCCCGAGCACGACTTCAAGCGCTACGACGAGCTTGTCGCGCTCGGCGTCGACCACCTCTCCTTCTGCGTCGAGTTGCGCGATCCCGGATGGTTCGCACGCATTTGTCCGGGCAAGGCGCACGTGCACGGCCAGGCGCTGTACTTCAACGCGATGAAGTATTGCGTGAATCTCATGCCGCACGGTGCCGTGTCGGGCGAGATCATCGCGGGCATCGAGCCGCTGCCGAACACGCTCGAGGAGATCGACGAAATCGCGGCGCTTGGTGCAGTTCCGACCGTCTGCATCTTCCGCCCCACGATCGGCTCAGACATGGAGCAGTGGCCGTCGCCGCAGTACGAGGACATGCGGGGCGTGATGCAGCACGTCTACGAGGCGTGCCGGCGGCACTGGCTGCCGATCGGCGCGGCCCCGAACATCGAGGTCAGCCTGGTGGTGAACCCGGACGATACCGCGCTGCTGATGGAACGGGACGCAGGCTTCTACTGCTACGAAACGTACCGGTGGCTGGCTCGCGTCGCCGGCGCGCCGGCGTTTCGGCGCCGGATGCGTGCAGCCTGAAAACCGCCCTGGGACGTCTGAGACCGAGCCGACTGACTCCACGCCCGATGCGGTCGAAAGCCCGTTGTGCCTCGACGCGTGCTCGCCGCCCTGACGGTAACTCGGCGGAAAGGCGGGCATAGCGCTTGCGGGTCTCGTTCAGCTCAGGGAGGGAACCATGTCACACGTCATCGCACCTCGGCGGATTGTCGACTTCTTTGTCGGCGTGTTAGAACACGCGTTTTTCGTGATCGCCGGCTTCATGCTGATGGTGCTCGGCCTGGGTCTCAGCGTGACGATGATCATGCTCCCCGCGGGCCTCGCGATCGGGCTGCTCGGGTTTGCCATGTTCGTCGGCGGCATGACCGTGCGCATGGACCAGTCGTAGGAGGCCGCCATGCTGGATCGGAAGAAACTCGAAACGATCCTCGTGCGGCGCTTCCCCGGCGCCACGTGCGTTCAGGTCGCGGGTTCGGCGAATGCCATCATGGGGCTCGAGGAGGAGTGGGAGGAAGTGCAGTTCTACGACTTCGGGGCGTTGGCTCCCCAGGTCGAGGAAGGCGTGGAGTTCCGGCTCCTCCGGCGGCGGTCGCACTGACAAGGCGACCGCCGGGTTTCCGGAGGCGATGTCTTTGGCGGGACAACGGGCCGGACGCGACGCTGCCGCGCGTGATCATATGGCCCGAGTCTTGAACAAGATCATGGCGTGGTGGCTATGCTGGTTCATTCAGACGTGATGGAAGGCGGATCCACGGCGCTGGGGAGCGAGATCCACCGGCGAGAGTGTTCCCTCATGCTGAACGAATCCCCGAATGTCAGCGTGCTCATCGTCGACGACGAAGCGCTGATCCGGTGGTCACTCGCCGAGACGCTTGGCGACCACGGTTACGGCGTCCTGCAAGCGGCGGATGGCCAGGGAGCCGTCGAGGCACTGAGGGGTGCGTCCCGTCCGGTCGACGTGATCATGCTCGACTACCAGCTGCCCGACTCGAACAACCTGCAGTTGCTCTCGAGGATCCGCGCCATGTCTCCTCGCAGCCACGTGGTGCTGATGACGGCGTTCGGCACCCAGGAAATCGCGGCTGAGGCCCTGCGGCTCGGCGCCTTTTGTGTCGTCAACAAGCCGATCGAAATGCAGGAGGTCGCCGACCTCGTCTCGCGCGCGCACAGCTCGAGTCCCCCCTAGCGCGGCGGACGCGCCGACAACGTCACGATTCTCGTCGCGGGAGTTTTTCCGCAGACCATTGGGGAATAATCCCGACCCGCGCCCAGCCTCCGGGCCACACCGCCGCCGAAACGTCAAGAACCTCCGAAAATCCGACACTCATGCCGGTGGCACGTCGGTTGCCCTGACGCTCTGCATGATTACCAGAGAACGCGTCGAATCGGTGCTCTCGAGGGTGCGGCCGTTCATGCAGGCGGACGGCGGCGACATCGAGCTGCTCGGGATCGACGGGAATTCGGCCGATGTGCGGCTCACGGGCATGTGCGCCGGCTGTCCGAGCGCTCACATGACGCTGTATCTCGGGGTGGAGACGGCGCTCCGTGAGGAGATGCCCGAGTTCGAGACTCTGCGCCTCCGTTGAGGTGACGCCATGATCCCCCCCCCACTCCGGACCATGGACACGGTCGTTGTCGGGCGCAGCGCGCGGATGCGTGCGGTGTTCGAGTTCCTGCGCGTCATCGGGAACAGCGACAGCACCGTGCTTGTCACCGGGGAGAGCGGCACCGGCAAGGAAGTGACCGCAACCCTCATTCACCAGTCGAGCCGCCGCAAGCATCATCCCTTCGTTGCCGTCAGCTGCGCGCTCTTCTCGGAAACGCTGATCGAGTCCGAGCTCTTCGGCCACGAGCGCGGCGCCTTCACCGGCGCGATTAAAGACCGGCCCGGCCGCTTCGAGCTTGCCGAAGGTGGCACCATCTTCCTCGACGACATCGACGATGTGCCGCTGTCGATGCAGGTGAAACTGCTGCGCGTGCTGCAGAACCGGACCGTCGAGCGCCTCGGTGGTACGCACACGGTACCGGTGAACGTACGGATCATCGCCGGCAGCAAGCGTGATCTGAAGCAGATGGTGGCGGACGGCAAGTTCCGCGAGGACCTGTTCTACCGGCTCAACGTGCTGCCGGTCGCGCTGCCGCCGCTGCGCGAGCGCCGTGAAGACATCCCGATGCTGATGGAGCACTTCCTCGAGCGCTACTTCCGTCGTCGCGGCGAGGACGTGCCGCCGGTCTCCGACGCAGTCAAGCAGGCGTTCCTGCGCTACGGCTGGCCGGGCAACGTGCGCGAGCTGGAGAACGCCTGCGAGCGCATCGCGCAGACGTGCACCTGCGGCACGGTGCGCATCGGCTGCATGTCCGCGAGCATCCTGCTGCGCGCCGGCGGGCCGCCGCCGGACCTGTCGGCCGTGGCGCCGGCGTCGGCGCCGCCGCAGGAGGCGGCGCCCGTGTCGCTCGACGACCGCATTCGCGATTTGGAAGCGAACCTGATCGGCTGGGCGCTCAGGGTGAGCCACGGCAACAAGTCGCGCGCGGCGCAGCTGTTGCAGATCAAGCGATCGACGCTTGGCGATCGCATCAACCGCTGTGGACTGGGGCGCGTCTATGCCATCGACGCACGGAAGGAGGCGGCTTCGCCGATCGTGGCGGCCACGTAAGGCCCGCGACGTCGGGATTCCCGGCAATGTCATGAACCCAACGAGAGGGCGCAGCTCTTGCGTCGTCTCGCTGTCATGGAGGTCACGATGTCGAATGCTGTCGTTGAAGGACTGTTCCTGCTCGCGTTCTGGGCGCCGCCGCTGGCTGTTCTCGCCGGCATGCTACTGTTGGTGATCAAGGCGCCGGCTCGGAAGTCATCTGACGTGCGGACCCACGGCGCATTGGTGGCACATTGATCCCCTGATCGTTTCCGCTTCGCGTGGTATCCCCATGCCTGTGCCGGGTCCGGACGTCTCAGCGCGCACGTCAACATACGATGGGCACGATTGGAAACGTCATGCTTCATGAATTTATTACCGTACACCGCGAAGACATCATTCGCCGTTGCAGAGCGAAGGTGGCGGTGAGGTCGGTTCCACCGCCGACGGCGGCGGAGCTCGACCACGGCGTACCCCGGTTCCTGGATCAACTGGTCGACGCGCTGCGCCTCGGTCTGTCGTCAAGCTCGGAGATTAGCAGGAGCGCGGTCCGGCACGGGCACGAGCTTCTGCTTCAAGGGTTCACCGTCTCACAAGTCGTGCACGACTATGGCGACGTCTGTCAGGCCATCACCGAGCTGGCAGTGGAAACGCGCGCGCCTATCAGCACGGATGACTTTCGGATGCTGCACGGATGCCTTGACGACGCGATCGCGGGCGCGGTCACCCAATACGGGCGCGAACGAAAT
>JAYVYV010000548.1:0-6081 GCA_043783985.1 Acidobacteriota bacterium
TTGGCGCGCACAGTTCTGCGTCCGCGCGTCGAACTCCGAACGACGAACCTCGAACGACGCGTTCGTCAGCACGGCAGCTCGATTGTAAACCGTGTCCCCCGCGGGGTGTTGTCGCCGGCCTCGATGCTCCCGCCGTGCTCAGCGATGATACGGCGCACGATGGCGAGCCCGAGGCCGCTGCCCCGCCGTTTGGTCGAGTAGTACGGCAGGAAGAGCTTCTCACGCTCGCTCGCCGGGATACCGGGGCCGTTGTCGGCCACGATCACGCGGACGACGCTGTTGGCGGCGTCCAGCTGTGTTTCCACGACGATCTGGCCGCGGCGCTCCATCGCCTCGATCGCGTTGTCCATGAGGTTGATCATCACGCGGCGGATCTGCTCGGCGTCGAGCCGGACGAAAGGCACGCCCGGCGCGAACCGCTGATCGATGCGCACGTCGGCGAAGATGCCGTTGTAGAGCGCGATCGTATCGGTGATGAGCTGAGCCAGATCGGTCGGCACGGTGCGCGGCGCGGGCATCCGCGCGAACTGCGAGAACTCGTCGACCAGTCCCTTCAACGACTCCACTTCCCCGATGATGGTCTGCGTGCACTCGTCGACCAGCGCCTTGGCCTGGGGCGGCGCGCCGGAAAAATGCCGCCGCAGCCTCTCGGCCGACAATTGGATCGGCGTCAGCGGATTCTTGATCTCGTGCGCCAGCCGCCGCGCCACCTCGCGCCACGCCGCCACCTTCTGCGCGCGGATCAGCGGCGTCACATCGTCGAGCACCAGGACCACCCCTTCCGACGCGCCGCTGTCGCCGACCAGCGCCGTCGCCACCGCGGCCAAATGCAGTTCCTGCCCCTCGCGCGCCAGGGCAACCTCGTGCGCCGGCGTCTCGACGCGGCCGTGCGCGCCCGCGCCGGCGAGCAGCGCCCCGAGCGGCTGGAGATCGGCGCGATCGAAGACGGCCAGCGCCGGCTGCCCGACAATCTGCCGATCCAGGCTGAGCAGCCGCGCCGCCGCGGTATTGATCGTCGTGATCGCGCCCGCCGCGTCGACCGACACGACGCCGGTCGCGATGCGCTCGAGAATCGTCTCGATGTAGCGCCGGCGGCCCTCCACTTCGCCGTGCTTGCGCTCGAGCTGGATGGTGCCGCGATCCACCTTGCGGCGCCCGGCAGCCAACTCGAGCGCCATCGAGTTGAACGCCTCCACGAGCGATCCGAACTCGTCGTTGCTTTGCGGCTCCACGCGCTGATCCAGCCGGCCCGCGCCGATCTCCCGCGCGGCGGCCGACAGCATCAACACCGGCCGCGTGATCCGCTTGGCGAGATACGAGCCCATCCACGTCGCGCCGAAGAGGATGAGCAGCGTCACCATGAGGAAGAACGACAGGTACAGCCCCGTCAGCGGCCGCTTCAGGACGCGCAACTGGTTGTAGTCCTCGAACGCTTTGGTCATGCGTCGCGAACGCGCGGCCAGATCGCCCGTGAGGTGCGCGGTGGCGACGACGACACCGGACGGCCGGCCGTCCTTCGTGCGGATGACGGCGGCGGCGTGCAGCAAGTCGCCCGCGGCCCCGAGCGTCTCAATCGAGCGGGATTCCGCCGAGCCCGCCAGCGCCTGGGCCGCGAGCCGATCCACTGCCGCGCGACTGTGGCCCCGCGGCAGCGCGGGCGCCGCGACGTCGATCACCGGCTCCAGGCTCGGCAGCGATCCGGCCGACGGCACGACGCGGTAGACCTGCACCATCTGGACGCGCTGCAGCGTCACGTCGGGCGCCAGCAGGTCGCGGATGGGCCGGACATCTGCGTTCGTCAGCGCGACGCCGGCCAGCGTGCGCGCGAGACGGTTCGCGTGATCGCTCGCGAGCATCTGCTGCTCGTGGTAGTAGTCGCCCGCGATCTGGTTGGCCGACGACAGAATGTCGGCCATGGGCGCGTTGAACCACCGATCGATGTTCGTGCGTATCAGCTCGCTGCCGACGATCAGCACGAGGACCGTTGGCACGAGCGTCATCCCGAGCAGCAGCGCGACCAGCTTCGCGCGGAAACGCGCGAACGGGAGCGCCTTGCGCCGCTCGACAATCAGCTTGATGATGTTGCGCGCCAGCACGAAGACCAACGCCGACAGCATCGTCAGGTCCGCGGCCGAAAGGGCGTAGAGGACGAACTCGCTGAGGAAGTCTGGAGAGAATTGCGACGTGCCGTTCGCGATCGCGAGCAGCGCGACCAGGACCACCAGCAACACGCCGATGCCGGCCAGGATCAGGCGCGGGTTGTCGCGGAACGGCCGGCGCGGCAACTCCGGCGCCGGACCCGTTCCGTGCGTGCGTCCCGGCGTGATCGACCTCACCGTCGCCGGCATAGTCCTCAGCCCTTGCGCTTTCAGCTACGGGATGAACGTGAACTTCGCCTGACCGAGCGCGGTGCCGCCCCACGGCCAGAAGAACCACGCGTTGTGCGGGCGCGTGCGGGCGCGGACGCGCACGTAATACTCGGCATCGGGCTCGAGCGCCGCGGTCGCCGACAAGGGGATGCGTTCGAAGTGCGTCATCCACGCGCGGACCGCGTTGGGATCCTCGGTCGGCCGCGCGTCCTCGACGCGGCCATCCACCGCCCGCGACATCTGGTATCGCCGCGTTAGGTTGTCGAACCGCACGATGGCCGAAATGGTGACCGAGGCCACCGTGCGATCGAAGAGCGCCGCTCCGCGGCGCAGGTCCACGTCGTACGAGAAGGTCGTCGACAGGCCGCTCTGAATCGCGTCGCGCACCTCCGGTGTGAAGCCGTCGGTGAGATCGAACGAGACCACGACCTGGCCGTCGCGGGCGATCGGCGTCACCGTCAGATCCAGATCGCCGGCGGCACGCAGGCTGCCACCCAGACCCGCCGCGACCGCGAAGGCACAAAGACACGAAGATAACCACGAAGACAACCATCGGGCTTTTTTCTTCGTGTTTTCGTGGCTACGTGGTCCCGGCAGCATCCTCACTCTTTCGGGTTGAGCAGTTGCTTCAGCTCTTCGGCGAACTCGTTGATGTCGCGGAAGTGGCGATACACCGACGCAAAGCGGACGTAGGCGACCTTGTCGAGCTTCTTCAGTTCCTCCATCACGAACGATCCGACGTCGGCGGTCGACATTTCCTTCTCCGGCCGTTCCTGGAGGGTCCCCTCCACGCGATCGGCAACCGCTTCCAGCGCGGCGACGCTGACCGGCCGCTTCTCGCAGGCCTTCAACAGGCCGCCGATCAGCTTCTCGCGCGAAAACCGCTCGCGCGTGCCGTCCTTCTTCACCACCATGTACGGAATCTCGTCGATCCGCTCGTAGCTGGTGAACCGCTTCCCGCAGTCGAGGCATTCGCGGCGGCGGCGGATGACCTCGCCCTCTTTCGACTCGCGAGAGTCGACCACCTTGTCACCGAGGTGCGCGCAGTACGGACACTTCATTGGTTTACGCCGTGTTCCCCTGCTCCGCCTGACCGGCGAGACGCTGCATGGCGCCGAGATTCAGCCCTTCCCGCGCCGCGAAGAACAGACCGAGCAGCAGCGACGGACCGATCGAGACGAGATGCAGCACGATGGCCGCGCCGACCGCCGCGTCGTCGGGCGCGCCGTAGAACATTGTCGCGCCGACGCGAAACGCCTCGTGGAAGCCGCCGACGGCGCCCGGCGTCGGCACCGCGACGCCCAGCGTCAGCAGCCCCAGCAGCAGGAACGAACCAGTGAATGGAATGGCGAACCGGAACGCCATGGTCATCGACCATATACCGAGGCAGATCGACAGCCAGAGCGGGAACGACCACGCCAGAGCGGCAAGCAGACGCCCCGGACGCCGAATCGCGCCGAGGCCGCGCGCGAACTTCTCGGCGATCCTGGCGATCATGCCGGCCAGCTTCGAAGGCAGCACCTGCTCGAGCCGCGTCATCGTCCGGCCCAGCCGCTCGGGATCGCCCGCCAGCACGAACAGGACGACGAGCGCCGAGACCGACACGAGCGCGGCGCTCGCGCCGGCCCATTTCACGAGCGCGAAACCGGTGGGGTTGACGCGCGCCAAATCCTTGCCGAACACGAAGACGAACGAGGCCAGCAACGCCAGCACCGTCACCGTGTCGAGCAACCGCTCGAGGATGATCGTGGCGAAGGCTCCGGTCGCGGTCATGCGTCCCTGCTGCTCCAACGGCGCCTGTCGCGCCAGGAAATAGGGGCGAATGACCTCACCGGCCCGAGCGGGCAGCACCGCGCTGGCGGCAAACCCGACCGCCGTCGCGCGAAACGCGCTCGCGAACGTCGTCGGCGCCAGCGGCTCGAGCAGGAACTTCCAGCGCAGGGCGCGGATCGCCAGGTTGACGAACGTGGTCATGAGAGACAAGGCCAGCCATTCGGGCCGCGCCCGGCCAATCGCGGCCACCACGCCCCACAGATTCACGTTGTAGAGAAACAACGTGACGAGCGCAAGGGCGACCGCCAGAACGACGATGGCGCGGACGTGTGATCGCATGGTCCTTGAGTGTCCTCTACTATACCGCCCTACATGTTGTAGTTGTCAGCGGTCGGGCGCCCCTGTAAGATTGCAATTCTTCTCCGCTGAGGATTTTGTTGCTGCGCGCCGTCCCCATACTCCAGACCACACTCGCCGACCGTCGTCCGGATCGTCAGGGCAAGGTCCGCGATATCTACGATTTCGGCGATCGCCTGCTGATCGTCGCGACCGATCGTATTTCCGCGTTCGATTACGTGCTGGGCTCGGGGATCCCAGACAAAGGCAAGGTCCTCACGCAGATTTCTTCATTCTGGTTCGAGCGGATGCAGCCGATCGTCGCCAACCACCTCCTGTCGACGACGCCATCCTCCTACCCGGGCGAAGCGCGCCGGTCAGTGGAGTTGCTGCAGGGACGGTCGATGCTCGTCACGAGGACCGAACCGCTGCCGATCGAATGCGTGGCGCGCGGGTACCTGTCCGGCTCGGGCTGGAAGGACTACGCGGCCACTGGCGAGCTGTGCGGGATCCGACTGCCCGAGGGACTGCGGGAGTCCGATCGGCTGCCCGAGCCGATCTTCACGCCGGCGACCAAGGCGCAGAGCGGGCACGACATCAACATCACCGAGAAGGACGCGGCCGAGCTCGTCGGCAAGCGCGTCCTCGATCGGGTCAAGGCCCTCACCCTGCGCCTCTACGCGGCAGGCTCCGCGCACGCCGAGGCGTGCGGCATCCTCGTCGCCGACACCAAGTTCGAATTCGGCCTCGTCCCGGTCGCGCACGGGGACGGCCGCCCCGTCGAGGATCGCATCATCCTGATCGACGAGGTGCTGACCCCCGACTCCTCGCGCTTCTGGCCGAAGGATGCCTACAACCCGGGCGGCGCGCAGCCGAGCTTCGACAAGCAGTTCGTACGCGACTACCTCGAGCGGATCCGCTGGAACAAGCAGCCGCCCGTGCCGTCGCTTCCCGACGATGTCGTGGCAAAGACGCGCGAGAAGTACGTCGAGGCGTTCGAGCGCCTCACCGGCCGGGAGCTCGACCAATCGTGATCAGCGATCGCCTCGAGCGCCTCGTCGACGAAATGGTCGACCGCAGCGTACGGTTCGACGATGCCGTCCACGAGTTCGAGAAGCGGTTCATCTCCCGCGTCCTGAAACAATGCGACGGCAGCCTGACCAAGAGCGCGTGCGCGCTGGGGATGCACCGCAACACCCTTACCCGCAAGATGGTCGAGTACAAGATCAAGCGAAGGGCCGGCTAGCGCCGGTGGGCACGTTGGGCGGGTCGCTACCTGCCCTACCTGGCCCCTGACTCAACTGGCACTCCCCGCTTGACACTGCCAGCCGCCGCCCTATAATTAGCAGTCGTCCTCACCGAGTGCTAACGCACAGAGGGACGCCCTCATCATCACAGACGGAGTACACAAGCATGAACGTCAGACCGTTGCACGACCGCATCATCGTCTCCCGCATCGAGGAAGGCGAGCAGAAGATCGGCGGAATCATCATCCCGGACTCCGCCAAGGAGAAGCCGCAGCAGGGCAAGGTCATCGCCGCCGGGAACGGCAAGTCGAAGGACGACGGCAAGCGCGTCCCGCTCGACGTCAAGGCCGGCGATC
>JAYVYV010000549.1:0-6077 GCA_043783985.1 Acidobacteriota bacterium
GGGCGCGCTGGCGGCGCTCGCGTCTGCCGGCGTGGCCCAGGGGGACATCACCCTCGTCCGCGTGCCGGGCGCCTTTGAGATCCCGCTCGCCGCGCTGCACGCCGCGGAGAGCGGCCGATTCGACGCGGTGGTCTGCCTCGGCTGCCTGATCCGCGGGGAGACGGCGCACTTCGAGTACATCTCGTCGGCGGTGTCGCACGGCCTGACCGAGGCGGCGGCGGCCACCGGCGTGCCGATGTCGTTCGGCGTGTTGACGACAAACTCGGTTGAAGAGGCGCTGGCGCGCGCGGCCGAAGGCCGCGCGAACAAGGGACACGAGGCGGCGGTCGCCGCGATTGAAATGGCGGAGGTTGTCGCGCAGCTCACGCGGCAAGCCACGCCGAGGACGTAGCGGGTGACGCGGGCGCGGAAGGATGCCCGCCACCGGGCGCGCGAGGCGGCGCTGCAGATTCTCTACCAGTGGGACATCGGCAAGCGCGACATCGACCAGTCGTCGGCCACGTTCTTCGATCTGCAGTGGCCGAACACCGAGCCGCCGGCCGACGAACTGCGCACCTTCGCCACCGCGCTGGCCCGCGACACGACCGATCGGCTGAGCGAGATCGATCCGCTCATCGCCGACACCGCCGAACGCTGGCGGCCGGAGCGGATGGCGATCCTCGATCGGCTGATTCTGCGCATGGCGGTGTGCGAGATGCTCCGCGACGGGACGCCGCCGCCGGCGGTCGTCATCAATGAGGCGCTCGAGCTCGCGCGCACGTTCACGACAGAGGAATCGGTGAAGTTCATCAACGGGATGCTCGATGCGATACGGAAGAAGATCGATGTTCAGCGCTGATCCAACATCAAGGACACGAAGGACACCAAGGCCGGAGAGCTATGGCTCTCTGTGGTCTTTGTGTCCTCTGTGTTAGGCGAGCGCAGCGATGTCTTCACACGACGAGCAAGTCCAGCAGCGCCAGTCGAACCTCGCCGAGCTCGCGAAGCTCGGAGTGGAGATCTATCCGCGGACGTTCGACCGGCAGCACACCATTTCCGAGTTGGTCGACGCGTATGGCCAGCGCACGCACGACGCGCTGGAGGCCGAGCACGTCACGACGATCACCAGCGGCCGTATTCTCGCCATCCGGGCGTTCGGCAAGGCCAACTTCCTGGTGCTGTCCGACGGCCACGCCAAGATCCAGGTCTACCTCCGGCAGGACGCGCTGCCGGCGCTCGACTTCACCGCCTACAAGCTGCTCGATTTCGGCGACTGGGTCGGCGTGGAAGGGCGCCTGTTCCGGACGAAGACCAACGAGTTCACGATCTGGGCGACCAGACTCCATTTTCTGGCGAAGTGCCTGGTGCCGCTGCCCGAGAAATGGCACGGCCTGACCGACGTGGAGATCCGCTACCGCCAGCGCTACCTCGATCTCATCGTCAACCCGGACTCGCGGCGCGTGTTCGAGGCGCGCAGCCGGATCGTCGCCGCCATCCGCGCCTTCATGACGGCGCGCGGGTATCTCGAGGTGGAGACGCCGATGATGCAGCCGATCGCCGGCGGCGCGATCGCGCGCCCGTTCATCACCCACCACAACGCGCTCGACATGGATCTGTATCTCCGGATCGCGCCGGAGCTGTACTTGAAGCGGCTGGTGGTCGGCGGGCTCGAAAAGGTCTTCGAGATCAACCGCAACTTCCGGAACGAGGGGATCTCGACGCAGCACAACCCCGAGTTCACCATGATGGAGTTCTACGAGGCCTACGCCGACTACCAGGCGCTGATGCGCATGACGGACGAGATGATCTCGACCGTCGCGACGCAGGTCCTCGGCACCGATCAGATCACGTTCGGCGATCACCAGATCTCGCTCACGGCGCCGTTCACCCGCCTCTCGCTGCGCGAGGCGGCGCGCGAGGCGGCGTCCACCACGCTGAAGCGCGAGGTCTCGGACGCCGACCTGCGCGATCGCGACCGCGTGGCCGCGATCGCGAGGGCGATCGGGCTCGAGGTCGATCCCGGCCACGGCGCCGGCAAGATCACCACCGGGATCTTCGAGCGGCTGTGCGAGGACCGGCTGATTCAGCCCACCTTCGTCTACGACTTCCCGACGGAGGTCTCGCCGCTGTCGAAGCAGAAGCCGGACGACCCCGACACGGTGGAGCGGTTCGAGCTCTACATCGGCGGCTTCGAGGTGGCCAACGCCTTCAGCGAGCTCAACGATCCGGTCGAGCAGCGCCGCCGGTTCGAGGCGCAGCTCCAGAACCGCGCGGGCGGCGACCTCGAGGCGCACGCGATGGACGAAGACTACATCCGCGCGCTCGAGTACGGGCTCCCGCCGACAGGCGGGGAAGGCGTCGGCATCGATCGGCTCGTCATGCTGCTCACCAACAGCCTCTCGATCCGGGACGTGATCCTGTTTCCGCTCATGAGAGCGAGAGACTAGATCATGGACCTGCCGTTCGAACTCCACATCGCGCTGCGGTACCTGCTGGCGAAGCGCAAGCAGGCGTTCATCTCGGTGATCTCCTTCATCTCCACGCTTGGCGTGACCGTCGGGGTGATGGCGCTGGTCATCGCGCTCGCGCTGATGACCGGACTCCAGCAGGAGCTGCGCGACCGCATCGTCGGGTCCAACCCGCACATTTACGTCTGGAACACGCGCGGCATCGACGACTACCATACCGAGGCGCAGAAGCTGCGGACGGTCCCGCACGTGCTGGGCGCGGCGCCCGCGATTCTGGGGCAGGGGCTGCTGTCGGCCGGGGAGACCCACCCGGCGCAGATCAAAGGGATCGATCCGCTGCTCGAGCAGCAGGTGACCAACCTGAAGGGCGCGGTCACGAGCGGCAGTATCGAGGCGTTGAACACTCCCGAGGGGGAACTGCCGGGCATCCTGCTGGGCAAGGATCTGGCCGCCAAGCTCGGCGTGACGACCGGCGACTCCGTGTCGCTGACGATGGGCGTGACGCTGACGCCGGCGGGACTGCTGCCGCGGACACGCCGCCTCCACGTCGTGGGGTTGTTCAGCCTCGGCCTGTTCGAGGTCGATTCGACGTACGGCTTCCTCTCGCTCGATGTCGCGAAGCGGCTGCTCGGGAAGGACAAAATCGATCTCATCCAGCTGCGCGTCGACGACATCTTCGCCGCGCCGCGGATCGCGCAGTCGATTCCGGCGCTGCTGGGGACCGAGTACGTCACGCAGGACTGGGCCGACATGAACAAATCGCTCTTCTCGGCGCTGGGTCTCGAGAAGATCGCGATTTCGCTGACGATCGGCCTCATCGTCATGGTTGCCGCGCTGAACATCGTCGCGTCGCTGATTCTGCTCGTCATGGAGAAGCACCGTGACATCGCGATCCTGAAGACGATGGGGGCGAGCGCCAAGAGCGTGACCACGATTTTCATGATGCAGGGGCTGATTATCGGCCTGGTCGGCACGACGGTGGGCGCGTCGGCCGGCTACGCGATCTCGGCCGTGCTGACGCGCTACAAGCTGATTCAGGTGCCGGCGGACGTGTACCAGATGTCCTACATGCCGTTCCGCGTGCTGCCGCTCGACTTCGCGCTCGTCGTGGCGGGCGCGATCCTCGTCTGTTTTCTCGCGACGCTCTACCCGTCGCGACAGGCCGCGAAGCTCGATCCCGTGCAGGCGCTCAGGTACGAGTAGAGATGGGACCGCGAAGACACGAAAACACAGAGATCACACGAAGAAGAAGTCTTCGTGCGTGCGTCGTGAGTTCGTGCCTTCGTGGTCACGGCTGATCACGATGCCGTTTTTGGACGCGCGCGGTCTGGTGAAGAGCTACCCGGTCGGCGGCCGTGCGCTGATCGTGCTGCGCGATCTGAACCTCCAGGTGGAGGCGGGCGAGATGGTCGCGATCGTCGGCGCCTCTGGCGTGGGGAAGAGCACGCTGCTGCACGTGCTGGGCGGGCTCGATCGCGTCGATCAGGGGCGCATCGCGATCGACGGCGCGGAACTGACCGCCATGCGCGACGCCGACGTCGTCGCGTTCCGCAACCGCCGCGTCGGCTTCGTTTTCCAGTTCCACCATCTGCTGCCCGAGTTCAGCGCGCTCGAAAACGCCGAGATGCCGATGCGCATCGCGCGGACGCCGATGGCGGAAACTCGGACGCGCGCCGGTTCGCTCCTGCAGCGCGTCGGGCTGGGCGACCGTCTCGAGCACCGACCCGGCATGCTCTCGGGCGGCGAGCAGCAGCGCGTGGCCGTCGCCCGGGCGCTCGTCATGCAGCCGGCCATTCTGCTCGCCGACGAGCCGACCGGCGATCTCGACGAGCAGACCGCCGACTCGCTCCACGCGCTCCTGCGCGAGATGCACCAGGCGTACGGCCTGACCTCGGTCATCGCCACGCACAACCCCCGTCTCGCGGCGGCCTGCGACCGCACGCTGCGCCTCGAGGGCGGCAAGCTGACCGCCGACCCCCGCTGAGCGGCCCGGGGACCGGCGCCCCGCCCGGCGCGTCCTAAGGGTGGGGGAGAAACCGCTGTGATGCCGTATAATGTGGTTATCGTCGACCAGACCCCAACACCATCGGTTTTTACGTAGGTACCCCGGATGTTCGAACGGTATACCGAACGGGCTCGGCGAGTCCTTTTCTTCGCGCGCTACGAAGCCAGCCAGCTGGGCAGCATCTCGATTGAGACCGAGCACCTTCTGCTCGGGCTGATTCGCGAAGGCAAGGGGCTCACGAGCCGGATTTTCGCGCGGTCGCACCTCTCGCTCGAGAACATCCGCAAGGAAATCGAAGGACGCACCGTGTTCCGCGAGAAGGTGTCCACGTCGGTGGAGATCCCCTTCAGCGCGGAGACCAAGCGGGTGCTGCAGTTCGCGGCGGAAGAGGCCGACCGGCTGCTGCACAACTACATCGGCACCGAGCACCTGCTGCTCGGGATTCTGCGCGAGGAGCGGTCGGTCGCGGCGTCCATCCTGATGGAAAAAGGGATGCGTCTGAACACGGTGCGCGAGGATATCGTCCAGCTGCTCAACGAGAAAACCACGCTGACGCGCGTGAAGGAGACGCCGCTCCTCGCCGAGTTCAGCCGCGACCTGACCGAGTCGGCGATGAAGAACCAGCTCGACCCGCTCGTCGGGCGCGAGCACGAGCTCGAGCGCGTGCAGCAGGTGCTCTGCCGCCGGACCAAGAACAACGCCGTCCTCATCGGCGAGCCCGGCGTGGGCAAGACCGCCATCGTCGAAGGGCTGGCGCAGAAGATTGTCTACGGCGACGTGCCGCACTTTCTCGCGGACAAGCGGATCCTCGCCCTCGACATCTCCCTGATCGTCGCCGGCACGAAGTACCGGGGCCAGTTCGAAGAGCGCCTCAAGGCGATCATGAAGGAGCTGACCGACAACCCGAACGTCATCGTGTTCATCGACGAGCTGCACACGCTGGTGGGCGCGGGATCGGCCGAAGGCTCGCTCGACGCGGCCAACATCCTGAAGCCCGCGCTGTCGCGCGGCGAGATTCGCTGCATCGGCGCGACGACCCCGGCCGAATACCGCAAGTACATCGAGAAAGATCGGTCGCTCGAGCGCCGTTTCCAGGCGGTCAAAGTGGATCCGCCGGGCGAGCGCGAGACGATCGAGATCCTCATCGGCATCAAGGATCGCTACGAGAGCTTCCATCATGTGGAGTACACGCGCGAGGCGATCGAGGCCGCGGTGTACCAGTCGAACCGCTACATCACCGACCGCTTCCTGCCGGACAAGGCGATCGACCTGGTGGACGAGGCGGGCGCGCGCGCCAAGCTGCGCGAGGCGGGCTACAGCGAGGAGTTCGGCGAGATCAACAAGAGCATCCGTGTCGCCGTCGAGCAGATGGAGAGCGCGGTCAGCCAGAAGGACTTCGAGAAAGCGCAGTTCTACCGCGAGCAGGAAGTCACGGCGCGCGAGAACCTCCAGTTCGTCCGCGAGAAGTTCGACGTCAAGTCGTCGGCCCGCAAGGTCATCGTCGGCAAGGCGGAGATCGACGACGTCGTGTCGAAGTGGACCGGCGTGCCGATGACGTCGATCAACCAGGACGAGAGCGACAAACTGCTCCGCATGGAAGCGGAGCTGCACCGCCGCGTCGTGAG
>JAYVYV010000550.1:0-6037 GCA_043783985.1 Acidobacteriota bacterium
GTAATCATTTCAGCGCCAGACGCCTCGTGGGCCTGCACCATCACGGCCGGCGACGAGTACTTGCCCGTGCCGACGATCAGCCGCGACGAAAACGTTTTATCCGCGATGGTGAATGTGTCCATTACCGATTTCAGAACAGGAGGTCAGGAGGTAAAGAGCCTTTTTTGAAAAGACCATCTCCTAATCTCCTTGCCTCCTGTAAAAAGCGTTCGCCCGCTCGGCTCCGCCGCCGACAAAGTTCACGATCTCGACCGCATCGCCCTCCTGAACGATGACGCGATCGAAAGCGTCGCGCTTGAGCACGACGAGATTGTGCTCCACGGCGACGCGCCGCGCGTCGATCTCCAACTGCGCGAGCAATGCGCTCACCGTGAGCGGCTGGCCCAGCTCGAATGGATCGCCGTTCAGGGTGATGGTCAACGCGAAGGCCAAATCCGCCCTATAGTTTAGCGCGTAAATTCACGCGATGCTGTAGCGCCCGCAGTTGACTCACGGCGGAGCCCCCTAGTACCGTTTTTAGTTCGTGACCACGGCACTCGGCATCCCAGGCTACTCGTTCGCAGACCTGCATCACCCCGAACGCCTCGCGTCGCTGTACGACCGGTTCTGCGAAGAAGTGCAGGCGGCCGATCCTGTGTTCTGGCTGGAATGGGATGCGTACCGTCGCGCGCCGGACGCACCACGGCCGCCGCTCGCGCTGTCGAACCTGCTCACCGGCATGGCTCCGCACGTCAGCCGGTTCCTGAAGCGGCTGTTCGACGTCGAGGCGCCCACCGAGGCCATCTCCGAGACGACGCGCGCCCAGGACGACCTCTTTCGCTTCAAGGTGGACTTCGTCCGCCGGCGCGTGCTGCCGCTGCTGAAGGGCGGCCCTCACGTGCCCGCCACGGCCGAAGACGACGCGATCGTCGAGCAGCTCGTCGCCGCTCAACCCACGGGCGACCGCGAGTTGGCCGTTGCCCGCGCGGGATGCTCGCTCCTGGATACCGAACGCGAGAAGTCTGAAGTTGGAAGTCTGAAGTCTGAGAGCGAGGCGCTCAAGCGCTGGTGCGCCGCGAGGGTCCACGATCGCGCGTACCGCGGCTGGGTGATCTTCCGGTTTCCCGAGACGCTCGACTACTGGAACCTCGTCGACGTGCAGCGGCCCGAGCCGCGCCTGCCGGAGGCGATGATCGGGCCCGACTGGCGCCTGAGGCTCAGAGATGGATTCGGCCTCACCGACGCGAGGTACACGCCGCGGGAGGTGCTGAGCGAGATTCACTACTGCGTGTTGTGCCACGAGCGCGACAAAGACTCGTGTTCGAAGGGGCTTCACGAGAAGGATGGCCGCGTGGCCGTCAACCCGCTCGGCATCTCGCTCGATGGCTGTCCACTCGACGAGAAGATCTCGGAAATGCACGCGCTTCGGAAGGCCGGCGATGCCGTCGGCGCGCTGGCGCTCGTCGTCGTCGACAACCCGATGTGTCCGGGCACCGGCCACCGCATCTGCAACGACTGCATGAAGTCGTGCATCTACCAGAAGCAGGAACCGGTCAACATCCCGCAGATCGAAACCGGCGTGCTGACCGACGTCTTGAGCCTGCCGTGGGGCGTCGAGATCTACGGGCTGCTCACGCGCTGGAATCCGTTGAACGTGCGGCGGCCTTATGCGCTTCCGTACAACGGGAAAAACGTCCTGGTCGTCGGGCTTGGCCCCGCCGGGTACACGCTGGCGCACTATCTCGTCAACGAGGGTTTCGGCGTCGTCGGCGTCGATGCGCTGAAGATCGAGCCGCTCCCCGACGACATCGTCGGCAACGACGTCGAGCCGCCGCAGCCGATCCGCGATTGGAGCGACATCTACCGGCCGCTCGACGCGCGCGTCCTCGAGGGGTTTGGAGGCGTGTCGGAGTACGGCATCACCGTGCGGTGGGACAAGAACTTCCTCACGTTGATCCACTTGACGCTGGCCCGCCGCGACACGCTCAAGATCTACGGCGGCATCCGCTTCGGCGGCACGCTCACGGCAGAAGACGCCTGGAACCTGGGCTTCCACCACGTCGCGATCGCGGCCGGCGCCGGCAAGCCGACAATCATCGACATGAAGAACAATCTGATCCGCGGGATCAGGAAGGCGAGCGATTTCCTGATGGCGCTGCAGCTGACCGGCGCCTTCAAACGCGACGCTCTCCCCAACCTGCAGGCCCGGCTGCCGGCGATCGTGATCGGCGGGGGCCTCACCGCGATCGACACCGCCACCGAGCTGATGGCCTACTACCCGGTCCAGGTCGAGAAGACCGTCCGGCAGTACGAGACGCTGGCGGCCGAGCTCGGCGACGCGCGGGTCCGTGCCTCCTACGATCCGGAGGAGCTCGCGCTGCTCGACGAGTATCTGATTCACGGCCGCGCGGTCCGCGCGGAACGGGCGCGGGCGGCCAATGCCGGCGAGGAGCCCGATTTCGTCCCGCTCGTGCGCGGCTGGGGCGGCGTCACGATCGCGTACCGCAAGCGCATGGTCGACTCGCCGGCCTACCGGTTGAATCACGAAGAGGTCGTCAAGGCGCTCGAAGAAGGGATCGTCTTCGCGGAGAACCTGAACCCGGTCGAGGCGGTGCCGGACGAACACGGCGCGCTCGGCGCGATGATCTTCAGGCGGGAGGGCCAACAGGAAGGCCCAAGGACGGAGGGCTCAGGGCTGGTGACGCTGCCCGCCCGCACGTGTCTCGTCGCCGCCGGCACCTCGCCGAACATCACCTACGAGAACGAAGCGAAGGGGACGTTTCAGCTCGACGCCAGGAAGAAATTCTTTCAGCCGCATCGCGTCGTCGATCAGGACGGCCGGTTTCATCTCGTCCCCGACCCGGACGGATTCTTCACGTCACACGACGCGGGCGGCAGGTTCGTGACCTACTACGGCGACAACCACCCGCGCTACGCGGGCAACGTCGTCAAGGCAATGGCGTCGGCCAAGCACGGGTTCCCGCACGTGACGCGGCTGTTCGCGCGCGAGCTGGCGTCGCTCGACCCGGCGCGCCAGGCGGATCGCGACGCTGCGTGGAGGCGGCTGACGGCGCGGCTCGACGACGAGCTGATCGCGCGCGTGGTCGACGTCGTGCGGCTGACGCCGACGATTGTCGAGGTGATCGTGCGGGCGCCCGCTGCGGCGCGGCACTTCCATCCGGGCCAGTTCTTCCGGCTGCAGAACTTCGAATCGACGGCGCGCCGCGCCGGTGACGTGCCCCTGCTGATGGAAGGCATCGCGCTGACCGGCGCGTGGGTGGACAGGACGCGCGGCCTGCTGTCGCTCATCACGCTGGAGCTGGGCGTGTCCAGCCGGCTCGTCGCGCAGCTGCGCGTGGGCGAGCCGGTCGTCGTCATGGGGCCGACGGGCGCGCCGACCGAGATCCCCGACGGGCAGAACGTGCTGCTGCTCGGCGGCGGGCTCGGGAACGCGGTGCTGTTTTCGATCGCCAAGGCGATGCGCGAGCACGGCAACCGCGTGCTCTACTTCGCCGGGTACAAGAAGGGCGAGGATCTGTTCAAACGCGAAGACATCGAGGCGGCCACCGATCAGGTGATCTGGAGCACCGACATCGGCGCGTCCATCGCGCCGGCGCGGCCGCAGGACGCCCATTTCCGCGGCAACATCGTGCAGGCCCTGCTCGCGTATCAGAACGGCCAGCTGGGCGAGCGGATCGTGCCGCTCGACACGGTGGATCGCATCATCGCGATCGGATCGGATCGCATGATGGCGGCGGTGAAGGCGGCGCGGCACGGCGTGCTGGAGCCGCACCTGAAGCCGAATCACGTCGGCATCGCGAGCATCAACTCGCCGATGCAGTGCATGATGAAGGAAGTCTGCGCGCAGTGCCTGCAGAAGCACGTCGATCCGGAGACCGGGCAGGAGACAATCGTGTTTTCCTGCTTCAATCAGGACCAGGAGATGGATCGGGTCGATTTCCCGAACCTCGCCGCGCGCCTGCGGCAGAACACGGTGCAGGAGAAGCTCGCGACGTTGTGGTTCGAGTACCTGGTGGCGTCGCGTTAGGCGACGTGCCAGCCGTCCCCGCGCAGCGAGTTCATCAGCTGCACGGATCGCTCGATGAGTTCGGTGGGCTCGTCGACTTCTTCCACGGACTCGCTGCCGTCTGGCTGCGTGATGATCACGCGATAGCGGCCGACCGAGCGGTCGTGGCTGATTTCGTAGCGCAGCTTTTCGCCGTCGCGGTCAAAAAACCAGATCATGCACCTCTACGTTATCCCAAACCGAAAGGTCATTTCTACGTTAGGCGTCTAACCTGAAGTCGCGTCTGCTCACTCGCTGCCGTATCTGTCAGGCAGTCAAACAGAAATACGTATGGATCAGCCTGCTCAGCCGTCGGCCTTCTGTCGATGTCCGGCGATCGCCGGCTGCACTCGAGTCGCTCCTGGTCCCGTGTGTGGCGGGTCAGCGCCGGGCCGCCGCGTGAACGGCCGCTCCGAGCAGACCCGACTCGGCGTTCAGGATCACCCGCACCGGCATCGCGGACAGCAGCGTGTCGAGCGGCGGTTTCGCCAGGAACGCCCGCATGAAGACGCCGGTCGTGAGCGTCGGCAGGATTTTTGGGGCGATGCCGCCGCCGATGTACAGGCCGCCGGTCGACACCGATCGCAGCGCCAGGTTGCCGGCTTCCGCCCCGTAGGCCTCGACGAACATGTCGAGCGTCTCCACGCAGCCAGGACACCGCGATTCCAGCGCCGCCGCGGAGATCGCCGCGGGGGCCTCGTGCGACTCGAGGTCCACCGCCGCTGCGCACGGCTCCCGATGCGCGACTCGGTAAATGTTCACCAGCCCTCGGCCCGACACGACGTGCTCGACGTCCGCGCGGCCGTAGCGCTGCGTGAGATCCCGCGTCAGCGCGATCTCGCGCTCGGTCCGCGCCGCGAAATCCGCATGGCCCGCCTCTGAGGCCGACGGCAGAAAACGTCCGCCGACGTTGTGGATCAGCGCCTGCCCCAGGCCCGTGCCGGCCGCGATCAGCCCGATGTTGCCGCCGCGCATGGCCGTTCCCTCCTGCAGCGCGTGCGTTTCCGAGTCGCGCAGCACCGGCACGGCGTGCGCCAGCGCCTCGAGATCGTTGAGCAGCGAGACGCGCGCAATCGCCAGCGCCGAGGCGACCCGCCGCGCGTCCACGAACCACGGAACGTTGGTCACCTTGACGGTGTCGTCGATGACCGGTCCGGCGACGCCGAAGCACGCGTCCTGGATCGCCCCGTGCGCCGCACGCGCACTGCCCGCGTCCGGCGTTTTCAGGAACTCCGCGATCATCGTCTGCAGATCGGGATGGTCGAGCGTGCCGAAGGCGCGGACGACGACCGGACGCGGCCGCACCGGCGCTGGGTCGAACAGCCCGAGCAGCGTTTTCGTTCCTCCGATGTCGCCTGCAAGAATCATTGTCTTGACTTCACGTACATTCTCCATCATCTTGGAGCGGATTCGTCTCCCCAGCCATTCAGTCGGAAGGCCGCGTGCCCTCATCCTCGCCTGACCCGAGCCGTGTGCCGCTCGCGGGACAGCTCGTCGTCTTCACCGGAAAGCTGAGCTCGCTCGGTCGCAAGGACGCGCGCGCACTCGTCACCCGTCTCGGAGGCGTGACGGCCGACGACGTCAACGCGAAGACGACGATGCTGGTCATCGGGGCGGAAGGATTCGGCCCTGGGTCCAACCCCGACGAAGACGCCGGCTCGGCACGCGGGAAGTCGAACAAGCTGAAGCACGCCGAGGAGCTGAACGCGCAGCCTGGCGTGGTGCGGACGATCCGAATCCTGACGGAGGAGGAATTCTGCCGGTTGGCGGGAGTGGCGACCCCCGATGCGCTGAAGCGCCAGTACCACGCGCTGCGCGATGTGCTGGCGAGGTATCGCGCGCTCCGCGAGGATCACCTGCGGTATCTGGTGAAATGCGGCGTCCTGCGGCCGGTGCTCCGCACCAACGCCGATACGTTCTTCGCCTTCCCCGATCTGGCGGCCATCAAGCAGGCCAACGAGGGGCTCGTCCAGGGCCTCAGCTTCCGGAGCG
>JAYVYV010000551.1:0-6028 GCA_043783985.1 Acidobacteriota bacterium
CGTGAAATACCTGAAGGACCAGAAACTGAAGAAAGTGCAGGCGACGATCCAGGCCGATCAGGTGCGTGTCAGCTCGCCGTCGAAGGACGAGCTGCAGAACGCGATGCGCGTCCTGCGCGATCACGACTTCGGCGTCGCGCTCGGCTTCGGCAACTACCGGTAACGGTTTACTTCTTTTCCTTTTTCTCTTCCCACCCTACTTCGGTCACGTTGTCGGGATCGAGCTTCAGGATCCGGTCCGACAGCCGATCGGTCTTCCCCAGGGACGGCGTCCGCACCTCGAAGGTCAGCTCCTCCGGTGAGGAGCCGCGCAGCTCGAAGTCGAGACGGTAGCGCTTCAGCAGCGCTTCCAGCTTCGGCTTGACGGCGGCCGGATCCTTCGCCGTCACCTTCAGCGTGAACAGCTGAGTCGGCTTGGGCTCGAACGACTCCACGATCCACAACAGCGCGAGAATGAACACCGTCGCGAACACCGCGAGCAGCCACACGCCGACGCCCGAGGCGAGCCCGACCGCCAGCGTCGACAGCATCACGCCCGCGTCCTTGGGATCGTCGATCTTCGCCCGGTAGCGCACAAGCCCCGCGGCGCCGACGATGCCGAACGCGCGCGCGAGGCTCGATCCGACGACGAGCATCACGACCGCGCCGACCACGGCGAGGATGATCTGGGTCTGGATGACGGACATCTGGCGGGGTGGGGTGCCCTTCCGCCTCGGCCGGAACGCCAGGACGCAGGCGAGACCCGCAGCGATCGGCAGCCGCGAGAGCGCGTGCTTGAGATCGCGCACCTGCTCGGCGAGCGGCGGCGTGCGCTCGAGCACGTCGGCGCGCTTGGGCTCCTTCTCCGATTGATCGGGCGGCAGCGTCTGCGCGAACACGGGCATCGCAATGCCCGCGACGAGCGCGGCCGCAAGAAACGCACTGCGCACTCTGGTCATCGAAGCTCCAATCCGCAGGTGTCGCGTTTGACCACGGTGAAACGGGCGACTGTCGCAGGGCGGACGTACCCGCTGGCTGGGGGTCCGGCGACGAGATCACAGGGCGTGAGGCCCGGGTCGACCCACGGCTCGGCCAGTTGCGCCGCGGCAGGGGGGCCGGCGCTGCGGCGGGCGGGAGCCGCACATGCTATCGCACACGGTGGAGCGGGCAGCAGCGACGTCGGGTGAAACATTCCAGGCTATGGCTGAGCAAGTCTATTGCCACCAGCCAGCTCGTCCGTGAAAATGGCGGCTGCCTTGCTAGCTGTTCGGCGGTGCCCGTCGCCCGCGTCCCGCTTTCCACATACCGGCTGCAATTCCATCGTGGCTTCACCTTCGGTGCCGCCCGCGGCATCGTCGACTACCTGCACGAACTCGGGATCAGCGACTGCTACGCCTCGTCGTATCTGAAGGCGGTGTCGGGCAGCCCGCACGGGTACGACGTCGCCGATCCCACGCGACTCAACCCCGAAATCGGAACCGACGAGGAGTACTGGGCCTGGATCGACGCGCTGCACATCCGGGGGATGGGCCACGTGATGGATCTCGTGCCCAATCACATGGGCATCGCGAAGTCCGCGAACCCGTGGTGGCTCGACGTGCTGGAGAACGGTCCGAGCTCGCGATTCGCGCGCTTCTTCGACATCGAGTGGTATCCGGTGAAGGACGAGCTCGCCGACAAGATCCTGATTCCGATTCTCGGAGATCAGTACGGCGCCGTGCTCGAGCGGCAGGAGCTGCAGCTCGCCTATGGCGCCGGCGCCTTCTTCGTCCGCTACCACGACCAGACGCTGCCGATTGCGCCCGACACCTATGCGGCCGTTCTGGAAGACGCCGGCCTGGGGTGGCGCCGCGATGTCTCCCCTGAGGATGCCGACGAGCTGCAGCGTATCCTGATGTCCAGCTCCAGCCTGCCGGCGCGCGGCGATCGGGAGCCCTCGGCGATGGCGGTGCGCGCGCAAGAAAAGGAGATCGTCAAGCAGCGGCTCGCGGCGCTCGCCGATTCCAGCCCCGGCGTCGCGGCGCTCATCGACGGCAGCGTTCGCCGGCTGAACGGTGTCGCGGGGCAGCCGCGCAGCTTCGACCCGCTCGACCGGCTGTTGAACATGCAGTCGTACCGGCTCGCCCACTGGCGCGTCGCGTCGGAAGAGATCAATTACCGCCGCTTCTTCGACGTGAACGAGCTCGCCGCCTTGCGCATGGAAGATCCCGTGGTCTTCGACGAGGTGCACCGGTTCGCGTTCGACCTCGTACGGAAAGGCGCGGTCACCGGCCTCCGCATCGATCACGTGGACGGGCTCTACGCGCCCGGCGACTATCTCCGGCGTCTGCAGGAACGATGCGGGTCCGTCGGCGGCGATCCGTTCTTCATCGTGGTCGAGAAGGTCCTGGGTGCGGGAGAGCAGCTCGCCGGCGACTGGCCCGTGCACGGCACCACGGGGTACGAGTTCGGCGCGACCGTCAACAACCTGTTCGTCGACCGCCGCAACGAGGGCGCGCTGGACGATCTGTACCGCCGCGTCGTCCGCGGACGGGATCTGTCGTTCAGTGACCTCACGTACCGGTGCAAAAAGCAGATCCTGCACGAGACGATGTCGGGGGACATCAACTCGCTGGGACATCAGCTCAACCGCTTCTCCGAGCGCAACCGCCATTTCCGCGATTTCACGCTCTACAGCCTGATCTCGACGCTGAAGGAAGTGATCGCGTCGTTCCCGGTCTACCGGACCTACGTCACCGCGGACGAGCCGGTCAGTGCCCACGATCGGCGCTATATCCTGGAGGCTGTGCAGTCGGCCAGGCTTCGCGCTCCGGCGGTCCGCCGCCTGATGTTCGACTTCGTGGAGCGCCTGCTCCTGAAGCTCACCACGGTGACGACGCCGGAGGAGTGCGAGGAGCGCGCACGATTCATCGGCAAGCTGCAGCAGATCACCGGTCCGGTCGCCGCGAAAGGCACCGAAGACACGGCGCTGTACGTGTACAACCGCCTGATCTCCCTGAACGAGGTCGGCGCCGATCCGACGCAGTTCGGCCTCGCACCCTCCGACGTGCACGACTGGATGATCGCGCGGCAACGGCGATCGCCGACGGCGCTGTCGGCGACCTCGACCCACGACACGAAGCGCGGGGAGGACATGCGCGCGCGGCTCAACGTGCTGTCGGAGCTGCCCGGTGCGTGGAAGGCGGGCCACGCACGGTGGCGCTCGGTCAACCGCCATTTCAAGACCGAGATCCGCGGCATGCTCGCGCCGGATCCGAATGAGGAATACCTGATCTATCAGACGCTCATCGGCGCCTGGCCTTTCGAGACCGGCGCCGAAGCGGAGACGGCGTTCTGCGACCGCATGGCCGCCTACGCGACCAAGGCGCTGCGCGAGTCGAAGGTGCACACGAGCTGGCTGAGCCCGGACGACGAGTACGAGGCGGCGGTCGGGCGGTTCGTCCGGGCGATCCTGGACCGGAGCCGGCCCAACCTGTTCCTGCAGTCGTTCGAGCCGCTGCGGGCGCGTGTCGCGCAGCTCGGGGTGTACAACAGTCTCGCCCAGCTCCTGATCAAGATCACCGCGCCCGGCGTCCCCGACTTCTATCAGGGGACCGAGCTGTGGGATCTGAACCTGGTCGATCCCGACAACCGGCGCCCGGTGGACTACGGCGCGCGCAGGCGCGCGCTCGCCGGGCTGACGGACGCCGATCCGTCGGCGCTGCTCGCGCAGCGGGCTGACGGCCGCGTGAAAATGTTCGTCGCACACCGCGCGCTGGCGGCGCGTGCCGCGCGCCGCGATCTCTACGAGCGCGGCGAGTATCTGCCGCTCCAGACGGCCGGCGCGAGGGCCGAGTGCCTGTTCGCGTTCGCGCGCGGGGTCGCCGCTCCGGACGGATCGCAAACCGCCTCCGACCCCGATGACATCGTGATCACCTGCGTGCCGCGCCTGATCGCGACGCTGACCCCGGACGGAATCGCCCCGCCGCTGGGGCGCCGCGTGTGGGACGATACGCGGATCGAGGTCCGCGGCGCGCGGCCCTTCCGCGACGTCTTCACCGGCGCGCCGGTGGCGCCGGTCCACACCGGCACCGGTTACGCGCTGCCGGCAGCCGCGATCTTCGAGCGCTTCCCCGTCGCCTTGCTTGTGCGGGCTGCCTGACCATGCTGTATCTCACGATCATCGGCAGCGTCTTCCTCGCGTGGTTCGTCCTGGCGCTGTTGTTCATGCCCCACGTCCCGTATCACATCGAGGCGCCGATAGACGCGAGCGGCGATCACTTCGTACACGTGCTGGAGTCGACCTGTCAGGCGCACATGGAGCACGGCAACCGCGTCGAGATCCTGACCAACGGCGACCATTTCTACCCCGCCATGCTCGACGCGATCCGCCAGGCGCGCGAGACGATCACGATGGAGTGCTACATCTTCAAGAAGGGCAGGATTGGAGACCAGTTCATCGAGGCGCTCTGCGAGCGCGCGCACGCCGGCGTGCGCGTCACGCTCGTGATGGATGCGATCGGCAGCTTCGGCGCCAGGAAATCGGCCAAACCGCTGCAGGCCGCCGGCTGCCGGGTGGCGACGTATCAGCAGTTCACGTGGTACCGCCTGGGCCGGCTGAACAACCGGACGCACCGCGAGCTGCTGGTGGTGGACGGCATCATCGCGTTCGCGGGCGGCGCCGGCGTCGCCGATTGGTGGGGCATGCCGCTGCACGGCAAGGCGATGTGGCGCGACATGATGGCGCGCATCGAAGGACCGCTGGTGTCGAGGATCCAGGGCGTGCTCGCGGAAAACTGGCTCGAGTGCTGCGGCGAGATCATGACGGGGCCGGAAACCTACAAGGCGCACGCACGAGACGGCGACGTCGCGGGGTTCGCCATCAAAAGCTCGCCATCGGACCGATCGACGGCGTCGCGGGCGCTGTTCCAGTCGCTCGTGGAAGCCGCCAACGAGAGCGTGCTGATCTCCACGCCGTATTTTCTGCCGGACAAGGCGTTTCGCGAGGCGATCCGCCGCACCGCGGGGCGCGGCGTCGGCTTCATCGTCATCGTTCCCGGCAGCCACACCGATCAGCGATGGGTGCGCCTGGCCAGCCGCCGGATGTACGGACAGCTGCTGGACGTCGGCGTGCGGATGTTCGAGTACGAGGCAGGCATGACCCACACCAAGGCGCTGCTCGTGGATCGGCTGTGGGCCGTGATCGGCACCACCAATTTCGACAACCGGTCGTTCGAGCACAACGACGAGGTCAACGTCGCGTTCCGCGACGCGACGGTCACCGCCCGGGTCGCCGCCGATCTGGAGGCCGACCTCACCAGATGCAGAGAGATCACCCTGAACGACTGGCGTCGGCGCCCGCTATGGGAAAAGGCGATCGGCGCGGTCGCCTGGATCCTCGAGCGGCAGCAGTAACGGAGCCTGGCGGATTTCAGAATTCAGATTTCAGATCAGATTTCAGATTTACTGTCTTCGATGGCGTCCGTCCAGATCTTGATCTGATCCGGCGTCATCGGACCTTCAGGCTGCTCGCGGGCGTCGCGGTATTTCCAGCGGTCGAGATCGTGCAGGTACTGCTCGCGCGACAGCAGCGTCCCGTAGCACACGTCGCTCTGCAGGTTCGGCCGGCTGACGCCCAGCCGCCGGACGAGCTCGTCCATCACCCACGTCGGCACGTTCTCCCGCTTGTCCGGATAGACGAACCCGAACAGGATGATATGGCTGAGCAGCACGCGCCAGTGATCCCCAAAGCGCATCAGCAGCCGCGGCCAGTCGAGCGCGGGACCGACCTCCCGCAGCAGGTGCAGCACGTCGGCGCCGTCAAAACGCTCCCGCTCCTGGATGAACGCCTTGGACCAGATCATTTCTTCCGCCGGCGACAGCCGGACAATGACGCCGAGGACGTTGGTGCGCGGCGCGTGGTCGAACCACAAATCGTCCACGCGGGCCACGCCGTTCCCCGAGTTGAAGATCACGTCCATGAAATACTTGCCGGCGTGAATCTTCCCCAGCCAGTGTGGAAACGGCACGGCGGTCTCGTACCCGAGGCGCTCGAACGCCTGAAGGATGC
>JAYVYV010000552.1:0-6025 GCA_043783985.1 Acidobacteriota bacterium
GCGATCGTCGGCTCGGTTTCGAGCACGTCGAGCATCCGCTTCCACGACGCCATGCCGCGCTGCAGCATGTTCGTGACCCAGCCGAACGCGATCATCGGCCAGCTCAACATCGTCAGGTACGCGTTGAAGGCGACGAACTGGCCCACGGTGATCCGGCCGGCGATCACCTCCCGGCTGCCTAGCCACACCACCACCAGGGCGCCCAGTCCGAGAAAGAAGCCCATGCTCGGGAAGAAGAACCCCTGCAGCGCGATCAGGCGGCGGTTGCGGCGCAGGTACTCGTCGATCGACACGCGAAACCGTTCGAGCTCGGACGCCTCCTGCCGGTACGCACGGACGACCCGGACACCGGACAGGGCCTCCTGCGCCACGGCGCTCACCTCCGAGAGCTGGGCCTGAATCTTCTCGAAGCGCTTGTGGATGGCGCTTCCGAACAACTTCACCGACACCGACACGAACGGCAGCGGGATCAGCGACCAGATCGCAAGCCGCGGGTCGATGGAGATCATCACCGACAGCGCGACGGCGAACGTCAGCAGCGTGTTCGCCGAATACATGATCGACGGACCGATCATCATGCGCACCGCGTTGAGATCGTTGGTGGCGCGCGACATCAGGTCGCCCGTGCGGTGCGCCTGGAAGTACGAGAGCGGCAGCGTCTCCAGGTGCGCGAAGAAGTCGTTCCGCATGTCGTATTCGATGTCGCGGGAGGCGCCGATGAGGATCCGGCGCGCGAGGAACTGGAACGCGCCGCCGAGCAGGCCGATCGCGAGCAGCAGCGCGCCGTAGCCCGCGAGCTTGCCGCGGGTCACGCCTCGGGTCAGGTCGTCGACGGCGCGCCCGAGCACGGTCGGCCCGGCGAGCGCGACGGAGCGCGTGACCACGACGCACGCGAGCCCGACCACGAACTTCCGGCGGTAGCGGACGACGTAGGGAACCAGCCGCCGGATCGGAGACACGGATCGAGTATAACGCTCGGAAAGTCTGACGCTGAAATCTGAAATTATCTGAAACCTGAAATCTGAATTCTGAAATTCTTATTGCACCGGTTCCAACACCGGCACGGCAAGCGGCGTCGCGGCAGCCGGCGGGCGTACGATGCCGAGAAGCGCCAGCGCGGCGAGTGCGAGGACCGCGGAGCCGAAGAACGCGTACTGATACGTGCCCGTGCTCACGTACACGCGCGAGCCGATGACCGGTCCGAGCACGCCGGCAAAGCCCCACGCCAGGAGCAGGACGCCATAGTTGGTCGCCAGGTATCTGGTCCCGTAGAAATCGCCGGCGAGCGCCGTATAGACTGAGAGCTGCGTGCCGTAGCAGTAGTACACCACGAACAGCAGCATGTAGAACAGCAGGACCTCCGTGCGGAACACATAGAGCAACGGCGTCGCCACCATCGAGAGGATGATGATGCTGCGCAGCGTGAACAGCCGCCCGAAATGATCCGACATCCAGCCGGACAGGAAGCGCCCCGATGCGCTGCCGATGGCGCCGACGCTGATGGCGTATGCCGCGTACTTGGCGCTGAAGCCCGACGCGCGCGCGAACGGCACGAGCTGGCTGATCACCATCGTGCCGGCGGTGGTCCCGAGCGCGTAGGCGAACCACAGCGCGTAGAACGTCGGCGTACGCAGCACGCGCGACGTCGGCACTTCGATGTGATGCGCCCTGGGCCGGTTCGCCGCCTTCGAGCGGCTGGCGGGAGGCCGGTACCCTTCGGGCGGGTCCTTCATCAGGTACGCGCCGACCATCGTAAACACGAAGAACAGGTAGGCGAAGTCCTGAAACGTCGCGCGCCAGCCGATCCGCTCCACGAGGACGCCGGCAATCGGACCGAAAATCCCGGATCCGGCGGCGAAAATTCCGATCGCCAGGCCGTTGACCAAACCGCGATGATCGGGAAACCACTTCGAGCCGACGGTGATCGGCGCGAGGTACCCGAACCCGAGCCCGACGCCCACCATCAGGCCCCACGTCAGATACAGCATCGTCAGCGAGTGCGTATAGCTCGCGAGAAACAGACCGGAGCTGAACAACAGACCGCCGATCGTCGCGACGGCGCGCGGACCGATGCGGTTCTGCAACACGCCGGCGAGAAGGAAGGACGATGCGAGCATGACCATGTCGATCGTCGCCACGAGCGACGTCTGGGTGCGCGTCCAGCCGAATTCCTTCTCCAGCGCCGGGACGTACACGCTCCACGCGTAATAGGTTCCGAGCGCCACGTTCATCAGGCCGCCGCCGACGAGGGCGGGCCAGCGCGCGTGCACTCCCGAGTCCGATGCCGTGTGGTGGGAAGCCATAAACCGGATGCATGGTAGCAGAACGGCCCTCGAGGACCTTCCCTTTTTCTGCCGCCACGTCCCCGAGCCGCGATGAGAGTCAGGGCGGCCAACGCCGCCCTGACTTCTGATGAGCGCAATTTACGGCAGCTGCAGCACCCATGCACTGCGTCCGTGCGTCGCGGCGTACAGCAGCCGTGCTCCCGGTACGATTGTCAGCCCGGGCACTTCCACCGTCGGCAACCCCGAGCCTGCCACCGTCCACGTCGTCGAGCCGCTGGCGAGCCGCATGACGCCGAAGTCGGAGGCGGCGTACAAATCACCGGTCAGATCGTCCCGGACCAGATCGGTTATCGGGAGATCCTGCAAGTTCGAGCTGCGATCGGTCCAGACGGCCGCCGCCCCCGTCCAGGTGACCTCGAAGACGTGACCCGGCTGCGCGGGCGTGTTGACGTTATAGCCCGAGTACGAGATCCACGCGTGGTTGGGGTTCGCCGGGTCGACGTGGATGCTGGTCGGGAACCGGTTCGGGTCGGAGACGGCGCCCGGCAGGTTGTCGATCCGCGTCCAGACCACCGCGCTCGCCGGCGCGTCAGCGTTGGTCGAGACGAACACACGCCCGGTCCCCGTCGCGGCCCACAGCGTGCTCGTGTTGGTCGCCACGCGCTCGATCACCGCGACCGCGCCGCCAAGACGCGTGACGCCGTACGCGGGACCCCTCAAGTCGGTCGCGCCAGCGGGACCAATCCGCACGAAATCGCCGCAGGCCGGATCCGCCGCCGAGGTCGTGAACTCCGCGCAGTTCGCCTCCAGGTATGCGCGCGGGCCGCCCCAGTCCTGCGTCCGCCAGACGCTGAACGACCCTTGGAAGATCGTGCCCCCTCTGGACGGATGCGGGTCGTTGATGATCGGCGGATAGAAGTACGACGCCTCGGGACTCGCCACGATCGGACCGGTCGCCACCACCCACCTGGTCGGGTCGCCGTCGCGGAAGTTCACGTCCGACGCCTGCCCGGTGAACGTGTTGAAGCGCAGCCTGTCGTCCGACGAGCTGAAACCCGACTGGCCGCCGTCGCCATAGATTTCCTGATTCCAGACGATGGGCGATCCGGTGTACTGGAAGGTTCCGTTGTCCTGCGTGCCGCCCTGCACGTTGTTGGTGGGGCGCTTGGCGCTGACGGAGAGGCTCTGGAACTGCAGCGTCGAGAAGCCCGTGTTCAGCTCGGCCAGTTGGTTGGGCACGCGCGCGAGGAGGCTCTTGCAGTACGCGGTCGTCGCGGGGGCGAGGCCGCGCCCGTCGCATTTATACGACACGTCGGCGAAGTTGCCGTCCGATCGGACGATGCCTCCGTCCGAGCCCTCCCAGTACTGGAACGGGTTGGTCGGGTTGAACACAATCGCGTGCTGGTCCGGGTGCGTGAACTCAGCGTGGTTCGGATCGCCGTCCTGCGTCAGATCGCTCCACGTCGCGCCGCCGTCCGTCGACAGCAGGACCGCGCGGCCATTCGACGGCCCCTGCAGCTGGCCGTAGCTGAACGAACCGAGCAGGTAGACGACGTCGGGACTGCCTGCGGGCGATTCGACGGCGTTGTCGTACCAGCACTGTCCCGTGCAGTAGCCGACGTTCTGCGGCGTCGTCATGTCGGCGAAGGCGGCGTTGTTCGCGGTCTGCGCGTTGTTCGCCCGATAGAATCGCGCGGGCGGGCCGCCGGCTGCGCCGATGCCGACATACATCCGGGTCGTGCCGCCGGCGTCCGCCAGCGCGAATTCCGACCGATCCGTGTTGTTGGCGTTGTTGGGCGTATTGAGCGGGCTCTTGATCTGCGTCCACGTCGCGCCGGCATTGGACGACCGCCAGACGCCTGCGCCGAGGAACGACGCGTAGTAGACCAATCCGTTGTTCGGATCGACGCGGACTTCGTTGACGCCGCGCACCGACCCGAGCGAGGTGGACACGTTGGTGAACGTCGCGCCGCCGTCGGACGATTTGTACACCCCGAACGGCACGCCGCCGGGCGGATTGGACGTCACCCCTCCCGAGAGGACCGAACTGACGCCGCGTACCGCCCGCGCCACGCCGGCGAGGATGTCGCCGCCTGGCGTGATGGCGATGCTGGCGACCGCGCGCCCCTGGAACCGCGCGCTGCCCGCGAGCAGCGTCCATATGTCTCCACCGTCGGTGGTCTTGTAGATGCCCATGCCCGCCGCGGAGTCCGCCGAGACGTTCGGCTCGCCGGTTCCGGCATACAAGGTTCGGCCGGTGAGATCGTTCGGATCGCGGACGAGCGACCCGATCGCGTTCGACACGAAGCTGCCGGAGACGAACTCCCACTGCGGGTGACCCGTCAACGCGTCCTTGGCCCGCCAGATGCCGCCGCCGGCCGCGCCCACGTAGATCGGACAGTCACTCGGCACACAGCTCGCTCCGATCGCCATCGCCGTCACGCGGCCCGCGGCGATGTACTGCGCGCCGTCGCCGAGGAAGTTCAGCAGCGCAGGATACGTCGCCTTGCTCGGACCAATGAGCTGCCAGCTTCCTGGCGAGGTCGGGCCCGCCTTGAGCGCAGCCCATGCGTTCTGCGCGCCAAGGGTCGCCTCCATCGAGACTTCGTCCGCCGGGTAGGCACGCTGCAGGTACGCTTCCACGCCCGGTGTCGCATCGGCGCCGCGTTCTTCGTTGGCGCCGATGGCCATTTCCGCGTTCTTGCGCTCCGCGATGCCGCCCGGCGCACCCTTTTTGAGGACCACGGCGGCGGCGATTCGATGGTCGGAGACGCCCGATTTCTTGACAATGACCAAGGTTATCGCCAGGACCACCATGATCGTTACGATTGCGGCGCGTCTGCGCCAGACGGATTTCCGTGGAATCATCCTGTCCTCCTCGAGCCTGTGGATTGTGCGGCCGACGGCGCTTTTGCACAAGCAATGAATGCGACTGCTGAAAAAAAACAGGAAGGGGCGTCGGGGCCTATAATGGCCACCGGACTTCAGAGGAGGCCACATGACGCTCGGTCGCCGCGAGTTCCTCGCGGGCGCAGGCGCGCTCGCCCTTCGGTTTCCCTCGGGGCAGCCTTTGTCGGCACGCCCGCTGTTCGCGGGCGCGCAGACGACACGGCCGGGCGCCGTCTTTCCCACCTCGGTCCGCGCCGACTTTCCGTCGGTCGCCCTCGAGACGTACATGAACGCCGCCGCGATGCACCCGCTGGGCACGTTCGCCTCGCGGGCGATCGAACAGGGGCTCGCCTATCGGCTCCACGGCCCCGGCCCGGGACGCGTGGACTTCGGCGCCGACAAGCAGCAGGACCTGAAGGTGCGCTACGGCAAGCTGATTGGCGCCACCGCCAACGAGATCGCCTACACCGCCAACACCTCGGACGGCGAGAACATCGTCGTCATGGGGATGGACCTGCCGAAGCGCGGCGGCAACGTCGTGATCGACGAGCTGCACTTCACCACGTCGCTCTACATGTACAAGGAGCTCGAGAAGAAAGGCGTCGAGCTCCGCATCGTGAAGCACCGCAACTGGGCGATCGACGTGAACGACATGGACCGCGCGATCGACAAGAATACGCGGCTGGTCTCGCTGGCGCTCGTGTCGAACGTCAACGGGTTCATGCACGACGCCAAGGCGGTGAGTACCATCGCCCACGCGCGCGGGGCGCATGTGTTCGCGGACATCATCCAGGCGGTTGGCGCGGTGCCGGTGGACGTGAAAGCGCTCGGGATCGATTTCGCGTCATCCG
>JAYVYV010000553.1:0-6008 GCA_043783985.1 Acidobacteriota bacterium
CTTGAGCACGAACGGGGCGGCCGATCGCATCCGGATCACGGTGGCCGACCGCGGCGCCGGCATCGCGGCCGCGGACCTCGCGCAGATCTTCGACCCGTATTTCACGACCAAGCGGGGCGGCACCGGCCTCGGCCTGCCAATCGCCAAGAACATCGTCGAGGGGCTCGGCGGCACGATCGCCGTCTCGAGCACGCCGGGCGCCGGGACGCGCTTCGTGATCGAATTTCCCGTCGACCCCGCTGAGGGCGGACCACGGACATGACCTATCGCGGCTCGATCCTCCTGGTGGACGACGAGGAAAAGATCCTCAAGGCGCTCGGCCGCGCGCTGCGTGACGCCGGCCACGACGTCGTGGAGACCGCCAGCCCCCGCCACGCGCAGCGGCTCCTCGCCGAGCGCACGTTCGACGTGCTGCTCGTCGACAACATGATGCCCGAGCTGAGCGGGCTCGACCTGATCCGCGAGTTCGTGGCGTCGACGCCGGAGGGCGAGCGTCCGCAGATCCTCATGATGACGGCGCACGCCACGGTCGAGAGCGCGCTCGAGGCGATGAAGCTCGGCGCGCTCGACTACCTCCAGAAGCCGTTCGAGATCGACGAGCTGCTGGTCCTCGTCCGGCGCGCGCTCGAGCATCAGCGCCTGCGCACCGAGTACCGCTACCTGGTCAACGAACGCGACGAACAGTTCGACCACTACGGCATCGTCGGGCGCAGCCGCGCGATGGAAGAGGTGATCAAACGGGCGGAGCTGGTCGCCCAGACCAAGAGCACGGTGCTCATCACGGGAGAGACCGGAACCGGCAAGGAGCTGCTCGCGCGCGCCATCCACGATCGCAGCGCACAGCGCGACATGCCGCTCATCAAGGTGAACTGCGCGGCCATTCCGGAGACCCTGCTGGAGTCGGAGCTCTTCGGCCACGTGCGCGGCGCGTTCACCGGCGCGACGACGACCAAGAAGGGCAAGTTCGCGCTGGCCGACGGCGGAACGATCTTCCTCGACGAGATCGGGACGATGAGCCCGGCGCTGCAGTCGAAGCTGTTGCGGGTGCTGCAGGAGCGCGAGGTGGAGCCGCTGGGATCCGAGCGGACCGAGAAGATCGACGTGCGGGTCATCGCGGCGACCAACCGCGACCTGCGGCAGCTGGTCGCCGACGGCAAGTTCCAGGAGGATCTGTTCTACCGCCTCAACGTCATCCCGATCGAAATCCCGCCGCTGCGCGAGCGGCGCGACGACATTCCCGCGCTCGTCGAGCACTTCGTGACCAAGCACGCCCTGCGCGCGGGCCGGCGCTTCGACAAGATGGACGACAGCGTGCTGACGGGACTCCAGCAGTACGACTGGCCGGGCAACGTCCGCGAGCTCGAGAACATCATCGAGCGGGCGGTCGTGCTGTCGCCGGGCCCGGTGATCACGGCGCGCGCGGTGGCGATGCTCGGAGGGCCGGCGCAGCAGCCGGCGGGGCTGCCGTCGCTCAAGCTCCGGCAGAACATCGAGTGGGTCGAGCGCGAGACGATTCGGAGGGCGCTGGACAACGCGGGGGGCGTGAAGAAGGACGCGGCGGAGCTGATGGGGATCAGCCAGCGCGCGCTGTCGTACTATCTGGCGAAGTACAGGCTAGAATCGTAGAAACCTATCCGGGAGATCACACTGGCATGCGTACTCTGACGACCCTGACGGCCGGAGCCGCCGTTGCAGCAGCCCTCGCCGCCGCGATGTCGTGCGGCGGCGGTTCGTCCACGACGCCGTCGCCGACCGACGGAACGACGCCGCCGACGACCACGAACACCATCGTCATCGGCAACAACAACGCCCTGTCGCCGCAGAACATCACCGTGAGCCGGGGCTCGCAACTGACCATCGTCAACAACGATTCGCGCGTCCACGAGATGGACTCCGACCCGCACCCCGAACACACCGACTGCCCCGAGCTGAACCAGATCGGGTTTCTGAACCCCGGTCAGAGCCGCCAGAGCGGCAACCTGAACACGGCGCGACGGTGCGGCATCCACGACCACGGATCCCCCAACACCGCGGCGCTCAAGGCGACCATCACCATACAGTGACGCGCGGGCCCTCAGCCCTCAGCCCTCAGCCCTTAGCCCTTAGCCCTTAGCCCTTATAAGAGCGTGCCCCGCAGGACGACGAGGCCGACCGTGAAGTAGATGATGAGGCCGGTGACGTCCACCAGTGTGGCGACAAAGGGCGCGGACGAGGTCGCAGGATCGAATCCGAGCCGGCGCAGGATGAACGGCAGGATCGATCCGACCAGCGTCCCCCACAGCACGATCCCGACCAGCGAGAGCGATACGGTGACGGCCACCAGCAGCCAGTGCGGCCCGTAGATCGTCGAGAACGCCGACCAGATCGAGATCCGCAGAAAGCCGATCGTGCCGAGAATGGCCCCGAGCGCGAGGCCCGCGAACACCTCCCGCCGGATCACGCGCCACACGTCGGTCAACTTGAGTTCGCCGAGCGCCAGCGCACGAATCACCAGCGTCGATGCCTGCGATCCCGAGTTGCCGCCGCTCGAGATGATCAGCGGGACGAAGAGCGCCAGCACGACTGCCTTGGCGATTTCCTTCTCGAAAAAACCCATCGCGGTGGCCGTGAGCATCTCCCCGAGGAACAATACGACCAGCCAGCCCGCGCGTTTCTTGATCATGCCGGCCAATGAGATCTGCAGGTAGGGGCCGTCGAGCGCCTCGGATCCGCCGAACTGCTGGAATTCCCTCGTCGCCACCGCTTCGGCCACGTCGAGGGCGTCGTCCACGGTCACGATGCCAATGAGCACGCCCGCCGTATCAGTCACCGGCAGCGCCGTGCGATCCTCGCGGCGGAACACCTCCACCGCCGACTCCTGCAGATCGGTCGCCTTCAGGGCGACGAAGCGCCGGTCCATCAGATCTTTCACGCGCCGGTCGAGCGGCACCACGAGAAATTCGCGAATCCTGATGTCGTCGATCAGCACCCCGGACTCGTCCACGACGTAGATGACGTTGAGTGTTTCACGGTCCTGCCCGTGCTCGCGCACGTAGTCGAGCACCTGCTGGACGGTCCAGTCTTCGCGGACGGCGACATAATGCGGCGTCATCAGGCGGCCGACGGTGCCGGCCTCGTAGCCGAGCAGCGTGACCGCTTCGCGCCGCTCCTCCGGCGTCAGCAGCGCCAGCATGTGCCTGGTGGCATTGGCCGGCAACTCGCTGAAGAACAGGGTGCGGTCGTCGGGCGACATGTGATTGAGCAGCGCGGCGACGTCCTCCTGCCCCATCGCCTTGACGAGCGACTGCTGGCACTCGGCCGGCATGTACTCGAACACCGCGGACGCCTCCCGGCGCGGAAGGATCCGGAACGCGAGGACCTGATCGTCGGCGCGCAGGTCGCAAAAGGCGCCGGCCAGCTCCTGCGGCCGCCATTTCGCGAGCTCGCCGCGCAACGTCGAGAAATCCCCCGACCGAATCATGGGAACCAGATCCAGAACCGTTTCCGTCATGCCGCTATTCTAATCGTCGGCGCCGCGTGGGTAATTCGCGGGACGCTCGACGCCGCGGACGCGGCGAACACTCCGCGCGTTGCGCGTACGCGCCGGGTGTTCGGGCGCCGCGCGGCGCGACGAGCCACGCCGCCGGTACGTGGATTGCTCCGGTCCTGGCCATGCTCAACCGCGCTCTTCTCATCGCCTGCGGGACAGCCGTGCTGGTCGCGGCTTGTTCGCCGACGCTGCCGCCGGCGACCGTTCCAGCTCAGCCAAACGCGACTTTCGAACCATTCAAACAAGCGCTGCAGGCGTATGTGGATCAGACTCAGCCTCTACGGAAGGTTGCGGCGCAAGAGGCCGAAAGAGTCCCCGGCAAGGCGACGGCGGACGTCGGCGCCGAGCAGGCGGTGCGGACGCGCCAGAACTCTCTGGCCGACGCCCTGCGTCTGAAACTGCGGCCGAATGCCAAACAGGGGGACCTGGTGTCGCCGGCCATGGCCGCGGCCATCACGGGAGAGATTCGGAAGGCCTTCGACACGCCCAAACGCGACCTGATTCTCGACGAGCTGGCGGAGCAGAACGGGACGCCCGCCAACGCCAGCGCGCCGACGGTGAACCAGCAACTCGACGCGCCGCGCGTGCCGCCGCGCCTGATGGAGGTGCTGCCGCCGCTCCCCAAGCAGCTCGAATACGACTTCGTCGGCCGGACGCTCATCCTGCGCGACGTCGACGCCGCTGTCGTCGTCGACTTCGTGCCCGACGCGCTGCCCCAGCTGGCCCCGGCGCCGGTCCCCGCGGCCGCGGCGACCCCGACGGCGCCCGGCGCGACGTCGCCGCTGCCGATGCCGCAGTTCCACCGCGGCACGGTGTTCGCGCTGATGGGTGACAGCGGCTCCGGCGATCAGGCGCAGCAGGCGGTGGCGCAGGCGATGATCACCTACTTCGACACCGCGCGGCATTTCCCGTTCGTCCTCATGCTGGGCGACAACCTGTACGACGACGACTACACGAACGAGTTCTCCGTGCCGTACAAGCCGCTGCTCGATCGGGGCGTGAAGTTCTACGCCACGCTGGGCAACCACGACCGCGATCTCGAGATCCATTTCAAGCCGTTCAACATGGGCGACGTGGATCGGTACTCGTTCGATCAGGGAAACGCTCGCTTCGTCGTGCTGAACAGCAATCACCCGACCGACCCGCTGCAAATCAAATGGATCGATCAGGTCTACGCGGACGCGGGCACGAAGTGGCGCATCGCCTTCTTCCACCACCCGCTCTATTCCTCGGGACAGCATGCCGCAGAGAGCCGCGACGTCATCCGTCCGGCGCTCGAGCCGGTGCTGATCCGTAATCACGTCGACGTCGTCTTCAGCGGCCACGAGCATCTCTACGAGCGTGTCAAGCCGCAGCACGAGGTGAAGTATTTCGTGTCGGGCGGTGGCGGGCGCTACCTGTACGACTACCGGCCGAGCGCGTTCGACGAAATCGGCGTCTCCGAGCATCACTTCATGGTGGCGGAGATTGCCGGCGACCGGCTGTTCTTCGAAGCGATTACGCACACGCAGCGACTGCTCGACTGCGGCGTGGTCTACCGGACCAACGACGCGGCCACGAAGAAACCGGACGACACCACGGTGAAATGGCTCGCCGAGTGCGACGCGGCGCGCGCGAGACCCCGCTCTACGCGGTAGCACGAGGATCGTCGCACGTTTCGGCCCTCAGCGAGCGAAACGTCCGACCTTGAGCAATCGGGCCACGGCGAACGCCAGCCCACCTCCCGCGATGGTGACGAGCGCGCCCATCTTCAGTTCGAGCAGGAGTGTCCCCAGCGGCATCATGGCGGTCGCGAAGAACAAGGCAAAGACGAGTCCTATCGTGGCCGTGCATCCAACCACCAGGAGCTCACGCCAGCCGACGCGCTGCGGGAGATGCAGACCTGCGGCGATCGCTGCGCCGACAGCCGCGACGATTCCGACAGGCCGTCCGAGCGCGGCGATCGGGATCGCCCACATCCCCTCCTCGAGGCCGTGGATCGGGACGCCCGCATTGACGAGCCCGAACAGCAGAAGCACGCCTTCCACGGGAAGCTGCCACCAGCGCTCGAACAGCGTCATCGTATCGTGAGCCTGCGGCGCTGGTTCGACCATCAGGCCGCGATCACGTCTGCCGTGTGGAAAGAATGGAACGATTGGCACCAGAGCGAGCGCGGGATGAACGCCGCCGAGGAACAGCGCCGACCAGGAAAGAATGCCCGGACCGATCAGGTAGAGCCAGAAGTTCTTGACGCCCCGGTGCCGCAAGACGGCGGCCCCGCTGACGGCGACGGCCATCAGACCGAGACCCAGGGCAGGGTGGGCATCGCCGACGGGGTGAAGCACGGCCACAGCCGCCAGGCCAATCGCATCGGCGGAAATCGCCAGCACGAGCAGAAAGGGAACGGCTGGATGACGCCCGAAGATCAGCCGGGAAATGATGTAGGTACCCGGAATATCAATGGCACACGCCGCGACCCACCCATCCTCGAGCATGTGCT
>JAYVYV010000554.1:0-6005 GCA_043783985.1 Acidobacteriota bacterium
GCGTGAGCCAGGCTTCGCAACCCGTCCCCGTCTTGACCGGCGTCTTCAGCGCCATGATCGGGCACGGTTCGACGAACGGCTGCGTCGCGATCGGCGTGATCCCGACGCCGTTGGTGGTGGAGGTCTGGGCGAGAATGCGACCGGCAGGCCCGAACGCCGCCGCGCCGCCAATCAATCCCAGCCGGAGCATCTCTCGTCTTGTCAACATTGGAATGCCTTTCTGCTTCCACATGGGCCGGCCGTTCGGCCGGCCCATCTCATTTGCTGTTCGTTTATGGCAGGACCGTGACGGTGAGCGTCGCGGATCCCCCCAGGCTCGACGTGACCGTCACTGTTGCCGGCTGCGGATTGACACCCACCTGCCGGAAGGAACGGTCGGTCAGCGGCGCCGGCACGTTGAACGCGATCGCGAGCGCCGGCCCCATTTCACCAAAGCCCTGCACCGTCAGCACGGCAGCTGGGTCCGAGGTGGACGCCGTCACGGTGAGCTGCGCTCGCCCGATGCGGAACGTTGCGCCCGCGATCGTGACCGTGTCGGTCGGAATCGCCGGCTGCGCGTCGGTGACGGTCACCCGTGCCAACGACGACAGGAAGCCGTTGTTCACATCGACGGTGAACTCGAGCGTGATCGGCGCGTTCGTGACCGGATCGATCGGGGGCGCCGTGAACGACGGCCGCGCCGTCAGCGCATTCACCAGATCCACGTGCGGCCCGCCGGTTTGCGTCCATGAGAACGTCAGCGGCAACGGCGACGGCACGTTCACGTCCCTGCTGAACGTCGCGTCGAGCGTCACGGTGGTTCCCGGGCTGACCGACTGATGAATGCCGGCGTCAGCGATCGGCGCGAACACGGCGCTGCCGCTCGGCCCGGCGCACGAGGGCGCCACCGGTGCCACGCGGCCGGGCCAGGGCGACAGCCCGCCGAGAACGCCGAGCGACGAGGCCGGCGACGGATACGGCCCGGACCCGCTGGTCAGGAACGGGAAATCCTGGAAGTTATTCGGCACCGGCGGATTGCCGATCCCGAGGTTCTCCGGGAACAGGAAGTCGAAGTTCGGCGCGATATACATCCCCGCGAAAATGCCGTTTGGCGTCGGGGCGTCCACGATGCCGTTTTCGCTGACCGCCAGGAGCATGCGCGTCGGCGGCAGGAACGTGGCCTCGATGCGGGAGGGGCGCCACCGCCACCGGCCCGCGACCGCGCCGAATGGGGGGCCTTTGTCCACGGACACCGTGGCGTAGTACCGCCACTTCGAGTCGCCGTTGCAGGCGTCCACGTCCACCGCGAAGATATCCACGTAGCTGGTCGGGTCGGTCGTGAAGCCCTCGATGCGCGTCCGGACCGTCGCCTCCTGCGGCAGGTTCGGCACCGGCGTGCCGGCGACGCCGAGCAGCATCACGTCAATCGCCGTGTACACCGGCTGCGTGCCGGGCGCGGTGAACAGCCCGATGTTGTCGATGACACCCCAGGCGGCGACATAGGGTCCGGCGGCGTCGACGGCGACGTTGCCGTTGTAGTCGACGAAATCGCCCACTTCGAAGGGTGCCATCAGGGACGGATCGCAGCGCGGCGCGCCTACGGGCGACTTCGTGCACGTCGCGGCAGGATCGATGGTCGCGCCTGGAAAGTCGGGCGCGTCCATCGTGAAGATCGTCAGGTAGTTGCCGTCCGGCCCCTTCGGCCGGTTCTTCCGCGGGCACAGCGGATCGTCGGCGACCGTCGGATCGGTGCGCGGGACGCACATCGGATAACCGGTTTCCGTTCGGACCGTCGGGTTGTCCTCGTCCTGCTGGAAGCGGACGTCCAGGGCCGCGGCCGCCACGCCGTCAGTCGCCAGACCGTGCCGGCCCACCGGATCGTTGATGCGCACCCGGGCGCCCGTTGTGCGATCCCCGATGACTCCACCGACGCGCATCTCGCCCGTCGCGTAATCAATGAAGTTGATGAACCCTGTGCCATTGTTCAGCGACTGCTGCGCCATGAACATCAGGCCGACAATGGCCTGGTCGGATCCCCCCGACACCACGCGGTTGCCCGCCACGTGCAGCTCGTACGTCGTGTAGGGCGCCGGCGTGTCCGCCCGCGCGAGACCCGACTGGTGCAGCGCCTGGTACGCCGCCGGCGCCTGGGCGAACACTTCCTGCCAGGTCAGCGCGAACGCCGGCATCTGCAGGAGCGTGTTGCGCGGAACGATGAATAGCGTGCCGTCCACCGTAATGGTGCCGCCCGAGAACACATCGGTCGGGTCGGTGACAGTCGCGGCATCGATGAAGCCCACGATGTCGAACGGGGAGACCGGCTGGACAGGAGGCGCGGGGGGAGCCTGCGCTCGCGGCCCGACGCTCGCCCATGCCAGCAAGCCGATGATCAACGTTGCCGTCAGGCCATGTCTCGATCGCATCACAACGCTCTCCTTCGCGCTTCCGCGCGATAACTTTCAGTCGCGACTGCGGGTGACGCGCGCGTCGCGCGCCACCCCCGGACTCCCGGTCCTACTTGGGCGAGAACGGCAGAATCGGCGCCGTGCGCCCAGCCGCTCCGACCGCGGGAATCGAGAGGAACTGATCGATCGCGTGACCCGAAATGGTCGTCAACGTCGTGTTGTCGCCCGCGTGCCCGTGCGGCACCAGGATTGACGGATGGTCGAACGGCGCGCGCTCGTAGCGAACGCGGTCGTCGGTCAGCGCTTTGAGGAACGCGACGAGCGCGGCTTTCTCCGCGGCCGTCAGGCCGAGCCTGAAGACCTCCGTGTCGAAGTTGCTCGTGTTCGTGCCCCAGCCACTCGTGTCGCCTAGGCCCACCGTCGTCCGGACGTTCCCGCCGCGGTTGTAGAAGTCGACCACCTGTTCGAGCGTCGAGTAGCCGCCGTTGTGGAAGTAGGGGCCGGTCAGCTCGACGTTGCGCAGCGATGGCGCCTTGAACGAACCGTCCACCGCGTCGCGGAACTTCGGGTCGCGAATCACGGTGCAGCCTTCGACTTGCTGGAACGTGCACGGGTCGAGGCTGTGGCTCATCGAGTCGGGCACAAACGTGGTGACCGGCGACAGCGACAGTTTGAACTCGCGCGCGAACGACAGCGGATATCCGAACGGGTCGGTGCCGCCGACGCCGCGGTCGTTCCCCGCCGGGACGACGCCGATGTTGTAGAAGCCGTTGTCGTAAATCGCTTCCTGCTTGTCGCCCATCAGCATGCGTTCGATCGGGCCGTCACCGCCGAACCCGCCGACGGCGCTGCCGAGCACCATGCGGGTCGATGCGCCGGTGAACTCCGCCCCCTTGTGGCAGTTCACGCAGCGGCCGCGCTCCCCGCTGAAGATCGCGAGGCCGTGCTGCTCCTGCGCCGTGAGCGCGGTCGTGGCGCCGTCGGCGAAGCGATCGAAGCGGCTGTCGTCGGAGATGAGCGTCGATTCGTACATCTGAATCGCGAGCCCCCAGAACAGCGAGAAGTTCTGTTCAATCTGCCGGTTCGTGTTACCGGAGTAGGCTTGGTAGACCTTGTCGGGAACGGACCAGTAAATGGGCAGGAACGCCTTCTGGATCAACGCGGTGTAGGTGGTGTTGAGCCCGAAGCCGATGGCATTCCTGTACGGTCCGAGCACGCTGTCGGTCGCGGACACCTGCTGATAGAGCAGCGGCCGCGTTGTCAGCAGCTTCTTGCCGACGTCGGCCAACGAGCGGCCGGAGGCGGACATCTCGAACGGGCTCAGGATCGGGCCGACGGCCTGGGACGCGGCGCTCGCAAACGGGATGCGCACTTGCGCCCGGACCGCACGCTCCGTCAGCACACCGGTCTTCGGATCAGGGATCCATTCGTCGATCCAGATCTTCGAGTTCTTGTCGCGCGGGCCGAACGGGTTGACGCCGTTGAACACGAAGTTCGCGCGGCCGTCCCAGAAGTTGCGGAAATTGAGCGCCGCGTTGATCACGGTCGGCGTGTTGCGCGGCTCGATCTTACGCGTCTCGACGCCGCTGATCTGGAACACGCCGTCCGGCGAGAATTTCTGCTTCTCGAAGATGCTCAGGAGCGACGTGAACTGCGAGTTGTAGACGCCGGCTGACCCGACGACGTCGTTCGTCGTGAACAGCACCTGGGACATCCGGTCGTTCGGGTCCTGCAGCTGGTGGAACGGAAAATCCGCCGCCTTCGCCGTGTAGTTCGGCCCGCCTTTGTGGCCCGGCACCGGCGGAAGCGGATCGAACGTCGTCTTCAACGCACAGGCCGGCGCCGGCGCCGGGTTGCTCGCGGTGTACGGCGCCACGTTCCCGCAGGTCGGATCCCCAGCCATGTTGGTCAGGTTCGGGTTGATCACGTTCTTCACGCGATCGTCCGCGCCCGCGTGATAGTGACAACTCGCGCACGCGACGATGTTGTCGCTCGACGCCTGCATGTCCCAGAAGAACGCCTTCCCCAGCGCGATGGCGGTCTTCTTGTCCTGGATGAAGTAAGCCAGGTTCGGCGGTTCCGGCACGGCGAGCGACTTCAGCGATGTCGGCAATACGCGGGGCCGCACAATCGTCTGGGCGCGCACTCCGACCATCGCGAAGCTTGCTACGTATGCCAGCGTCGCCACTGCGACGATTCCGGCTGCTGTCGATCTAGTCCGCATGAGAACTCTCTCCTTTTTGCCGTGGCACAGGTCGTTGAATCTCGTCATGGCGGCTCTCCTTACTGCACCGTGAAGCTGATTGCCGCGCTTGTCGTGGAGTGGCCGGCGAAATCTGTCGCCTTCGCGGTGACCGTTTGCGTGCCTGGTCCCGACACCATGTTGTGGCGGGGTAGGGTCACTGTCACGCTCCTGAAATCAACGGCCGATGCGTTCACCGTGCCGAATCCGATCGAGACGCCGTTATCGAAGAACTCGACGGTCGCCACGCCGACGTCGTCGGTGGCGTCCGCGGTGATCGTGACCGGGTTCGTGACACGCGTGTTATTGACCGGGCTGGTGATTGAAACGAGCGGCGACGTTCCGTCCACCGTGACGGTGACGGGCGCCGACGTCGTGCTCAGCGTCGCGGTGTTGGTCACCGTCAGCGTAAAGGTGAGCGTCGGCGCGAGGACGCCCGCCGCCACCGTCGGCGCCGTGAACGTCGTGCTCGCCGCGGTCGGCGTCGCGAGCAACACCGTCGGGCCCCCGGTCTGCACCCACGCGTAGGTCAGCGCCAGGATCGGCTGGTTCTGGTCGGCCCCGCTGCCGGTCAGCGTCACTGGTGCGGCCGATGCGACAATCTGATTCGCGCCTGCGCTCGCCGTCGGCGCGAGGCGTGGCGAGGTGACCGTCACGGTGACGGGCGCCGACGTCGTCCTCAGCGTCGCGCTATTGGTCACCGTCAGCGTGAAGGTGAACGTCTGCGCGAGGGCGCCCGCGGCGAAGGTCGGCGCCGTGAACGCCGTGCCCGCCGCGGTGGGCGTCGCCAGCGTCACGGCCGAGCCGCTCGTCTGCACCCACGCGTAGGTCAGCGCCAGGGCCGGCTGGTTCGAGTCGGTCCCACTGCCCGCCAGCGTCACCACCGAGCCGATCGGCACGGTCTGATCCGCGCCGGCGCTCGCCGCGGGGGCGAGCCGCGGCGATTCCACGGTCACGGTGACGGGTGCCGACGTCGTGCTCAGCGTTGCGGTGTTGGTCACCGTCAGCGTAAAGGTGAACGTCTGCGCGAGGGTGCCCGCCGCGAAAGTCGGCGCCGTGAACGTCGTGCTCGCCGCGGTTGGCGTCGCCAGCGTCACGAGCGGGCCGCCCGTCTGCAGCCACGCGTAGGTCAGCGCCAGGGCCGGCTGGTTCGGGTCGGTTGCGCTGCCGGTCAGCGTCACCGGCGAACCGATCGGCACGGTCTGATCCGCGCCGGCGCTGGCCGTCGGCGCGAGCCGCGGCGAGGTGACCGTCACCGTCGTCGTCGCCGTCGTGCTCAGCGTGCCGTTGCTCGCCGTCACGGTGAAGCTGAGGGTCACCGGCGCCATGCCCGTCGCGAGCGTCGGCGCGGTGAACGTCACCGGGTTGGTCCCGGTCAG
>JAYVYV010000555.1:0-5970 GCA_043783985.1 Acidobacteriota bacterium
GCAAGGCGCAGGAGCGGAGACGCGAGATCGCGCGGGACGATGCCCAGGATCCGATCGACGACATCTTCGAATCCCAGTTTGACCGCACGGGCGGCTGGAGCACGCCGCCGGTGGATCTCGAGCGGCAGATGGCCTCGAGCGAGCTCGGCGACGCGATCCGGGAATGTGTCGAGCAGTTGCCGGCCCCGTTGAGGGACGTGTTCGTGTTGCGGACCATGCAGGACCTGGACACGGCCGAGATCTGTAAGATTCTCGGGCGTACCGGCACTCATATTGGAGTGCAGTTGCACCGGGCGCGGTCCCGGTTGCGCTCATGTCTTGAAGCGCAGGGCTGGAAGGGTTCCCGATGATCCGCTGCAAGGAGGTGGCGACGTTGCTGTCGACCGATCAGCTCGCGTTCCAGCCCGTCTGGCGCCGGGTGGCTGTGCGGGTCCACCTGATGATGTGCCGGCACTGCCGACGGTTCGCGCGACAGATGGCCCTGTTGACGAAGGCGGCGGCCAGCCTTGGCGCCACCTTCGATGCCGAAGTCGGCGCCGACTTCTCGCAACGCGTGCAGGAGAGGCTCAGGCCATAACCACGGGGGCTTCGAGCGATCACGCTTCGTCGAACGTATCGTGGCACCCGTGGTCGCCGTGGCGTGCGACGACACGCTGTGTTTCAATCCGACGACCGTTCCGCTCCCATGGGACGCTGACGCTCCGTCCGCTGAACACCGTCGTCATCGCCGGCCAGCATCGCGGGATTGATCCTTGCGCAGCGGTTGCGGCGTGCCGAGATTCGTAAACGCTTTCGGGCGTGGTCACCCACAACGCCGGACATGCCTGCCATGATGCCGGACACGTGCGGCGCACTGCTTGCAGCGGCCTGTTCGTCAGTAACACACTCCCCCTTCACGCACTCAGACAAGGAAACGCCCGCACATGTTTACGTTCAACTCAGGCCGTCGTCTACTGGCCGCCTCGCTGGTGATCCTGGCCCTCGGCGCCGCCGCACCCGCCCTCCGCGCCGATGGCGCGGTCTCCGTCAACCTGCATGTGTTCACGCCGAAGAGCGGGGACGTCAGCGGCGTGAACAGCGCGGCCACGATGGTCGATCTTTCCGCCGATTTCAATTGCAGCGGCTGCTCAGGCGCGTCGCCGGAGTTGACCGGGCCGGGCTCGCACGCCAACGTTCTGCCGTTCCCTGGCACCTTCGGCCCGGGCGCCGACACAGATCACTTTCCCGGCCTCGTGGTGCTGCTGTCGACGACGCCGACCCGCCCCCTTGCCCGTCTGGCCGGCCCGGGTACGAACGTCGCCAACGACTTCAACCTCGTCACCATCACGAATCGGAAGCCGGACTTCGAGCAGGTCTGGGCCACCTGGATCATCGGCGCGAAAAATGTTTTCGGGATCGCGGGCCAGGACACACCCGCGCGGCTCCTGGTCGCGGTCGTCGGGGGCACCGCGCCGGACGTCGTCACCGACATGAACGGCGACGGCGTGTTCGACGAGAAGGATCTGGAAGCGATGGGGTTCTCGGTGATCTCCAACGTCGTGGTCCGCGACTTCATCATCTCGGGCTTCTGAACCACCCCGACGAGTCCGATCGACGATCGATCTGACGAAGCGGCCTTCAGTGATGCGCGCGTAGTCTTGCGCGCGCATCACGGTCAGATGCGCGCGACCCGAGAGGCCGTCGTAAGGCGCTCGTACAGCTCGCCGAGCACGGCGCCGAACGACCAGTTGGCGACGAAGAAGTAGGCGATGCCGGATAGCGGCAGCGTCCGATAGCCGAACACTCCCTGGCCGAGTGCCGGGAGCACGATCAGGCTGTTGATGCTCCAGGGCAGGAGCGAGAACACGCTGCCTTTCAGGAGCCCCCGTCCAGGGAGCTTCGGCTCCAGCAGGACATAGAGGCACACCATCCCGAATCCGGTCGCGTAGTGAAACGCGAGCCAGAAGATCAGCGATGCCGGTGGCGGTAACCCGAGCGATGTCCACAGCGCCGTGATCCCGAGCGCCTCGGCCGGCGCGCGCAGCAGATTCACGGCCAGCCGCAGCAGGCCTCCGCTTTCCGCCTGAATGCCGAGCGGCGCGGCAGCTTTCAAGATCCCGACATTGACCGAAATGCCGACGACACCGGCGATCGCGGCGGCGCGCCCACGCGTCATCATTCACCCACATTGCCGACCAGGACCGGCGACACCGGACGCTCTCCCATCGCCGCGATGACGATGTAGCGTGCGGCTGATGGCCGCGCGCGGTCGTCAGCGGACCCTGCGGCCGTCAAGGCCTCGCGCAACGCCCCGATCGCCTGTCCGGCCGCGGCGCCCATCGCGTTGGTCCTCACGGTCGTCACATGCAGAAGACCGGCTGCTGTCGCCGAGGGTGTTGTGCTCGCGTACACGCCATACGCCTGATTCGGCGCGAGATGGAACAGGTTGATGTCGAGGCCATCCACCGGCCCGAGGCTGCGCACGACGAGGAACCCGCGTGCCGCGCCGCCGGCCGCAGCGGGCCGCAACTGGAGCGTCACCGGCGGCAAAGCAGCGGAGAGCGGCTTGAGGTTGTCGGTGCCGGGCCCATCGGCCACGACGTTCGAGAGGTACACGAGCGCCTGCGGCGCCTGCCCACCGGGAATCCGCGCGATTTCTTTGCGGGCCGCGGTGTCGATCACCGCCATGCCGTCGCCGTTCTCGAGCGCCACATAGATCCGCGAGCCGTCGTCTGACGGCCACAAGCCGTGCGGCAGCGCGCCGGTCGGAATCGTCACCACGAGCTTCGGTGTGGCCTCCCGCGTGAAGACTTTCACGACGTCCTCGCCACCGACGGTGACATAGGCAAATCGTCCCGCTGATGTGTCGATGAAGTTGACGTGATTGGTGACAAGCCCCGTGTCGAGGACGGTCCGCACCTCGAACCGCTGCGCATCAATGATGGTGACCTTGCCCACGTCCTTATGCGTCATCCAGACCTCGGCGCCATCCCTGGTCACGGCGAGATTCGGCGAGAACGGGCTGACGACCGGAATGCGCTTGACGATCTCGTAGGTGTGCGTGTCGACGACATCCACTTCCGGGGTGAAACTCGACACCACGAACGCGACGCGTCCGTCGGGGCGGAACACCACCATGCCGGGACCGTCCGCCACCACGATGCGGCGCGTTTCCTTGAAGGTGCCGGGGTCGATTACCGACACGTAATTCTCGCCGCGCACGACGCACCAGAATTCCTTGCCGTCGAGTGTGAAAAACCCCTCGTGCGGCGAGCGGCCGACGTAGGTCGTGCCTTTCACGCGGTTGGTGGCCGTGTCGATGAAGGTCACGGCATTGGAAGCGGTCGACACGACCGCGAGCGTGTGGTGATCGGGGGAAAAGCCGAGGCCATGCACATTGGCCTGGCCGCGATAAATCGGGCTGAGGACGTCAGGCCTTGGTTGCCCGAGCACAATCTGGCCGAGCAGGCGGTTCGTGGACGGGTCGAACACCGACACGGTGTTGGAGCTCTGATCCGCCGTGTACACGCGGTCGCGGCTGGAAATCTCGGCGGACGCCAGGCGTGGTGCGGCCACACTCACGAGCAGGGCGACACCGATGATGTGAAGACTCCGAAGAGACGCAATGGACATGAGGAATCACCGTGCTGGTTATCGGGGGTGGGTCGGGTCTGGATCCGGCCGAGGATGCCGTCGGAGCCAGAGGCGCATCAGGTCGATCTCCGCCTGCTGGTCCGTAATGATTTGTTTCGCGAGGCGCTGCACTTCGGGATCGTGGCCGTAGAGCAGCACGACCTTCGCCATGTTCACGGCCCCTTCGTGGTGCGGCATCATGGCGGCCACGAAGTCCTGATCCGGGTTGCCGGTACGGACGGCGGCCGACATGTCGGCGTGCATGCGGTCATCTGCCTCGTGCATCAGATCGGAGAAGGTCCGGTCTGTCGAGACCACGAAGGGAGCGGACGGATGCGCGGTTGGATGATGCGGCTCCTGGCGATCGGCAGGCGCCGCGAATCCACCGAGGAGAACGGCGACGATCCAAGCACCGATCTGTTTCATGGCTGGTTTCCTCTCTGCCTTTGCCTGCAGATCTCTGTTGTCAGTCTACAGGCCACACGAAGGACGGGCGATTGAACGCGCGTCGATCATTGATGAGCTAAGACGCGCGTGGCTTTCAGACGCGGAGTGACAACGTCGGAGGCGGCGATTGACACGCCGTGGTGTCCGGCGCATCCTAATGATGTGCGAGGGTTCTCGAGCCGTCTGGCGGCGATGGTGTGCGTGCTCGCGTTCGCGCAGAGCGCGGTCGCCGAGTGCGCCGGGTGGCAGACGACGCCCGAAGCGCGGCGGCAGTGCTGCGAGGATGGCGCGTGTCCGCTTCACCATCACGACGACGGCGCATCCACGACCCGGATGACGCAGTCGGCGGCCGATGATTGCTGCGCCCGGTCGCAGAGCCATGACTCGGGTCCGTCCGGGACCTTGTTCGCCTCGACGATGACCCTCGCCATCGTCCGGTCTCTTCCGTCCGTTGTTCTGACCGCGCTGCCCCTGATAGCCCTCGGCGAGCCGTGGGCCACACCGTCGCCGCCGACGCACGTCCCGAAACACCTGCTGTTCTCCGTCCTGCTCCTCTAGCCACTTCACGAGTCGTGTGTCTTCCCAGGTCGCATGCCTGGGCGGTATTCGCCGTGCGCGAGCACGGGAGGACGTGTCGTGGCTCATGATCAATCGACTCATTGAACTGTCGCTGAAGAACCGTTTCCTGGTGGTGGCGTTGTTCATCGGCCTCGCCGGGTGGGGCTGGTGGGCGGTGAAGGCCACGCCCATCGACGCCATCCCCGACCTGTCGGACAACCAGGTCATCGTCTTCACCGACTGGCAGGGCCACGGCCCTCAGGAGGTCGAGGATCAGATCACCTATCCGCTGACCGTCAGTCTTCAGGGACTGGCCGGCGTGCGGGTGGTGCGGTCGCAGTCCGCGTTCGGGTTCTCGATGATCTACGCCGTGTTCGAGGACGACATCGATCTCTATTTCGCGCGGGCGCGCGTGCTCGAGCGGATGAGCCTCGTGGCGAAAACGCTGCCGGCCGGCGTGGTCCCGACTCTCGGGCCCGACGCCACCGGTGTCGGACACGTCTTCTGGTACACGCTCGAGAGTTCCGCGCTGTCCCTCCGCGAGCTCCGGACCTTGCAGGACTGGTTCGTCCGCTACCAGTTGAACGCCGTCCCTGGCGTCGCGGAAGTCGCGTCTGTCGGCGGCTTCGTGCAGCAGTACCAGATCGACGTCGACCCCGACCGTCTCCGCCAGTACAAGGTGCCATTGAGCGCGGTGGTGTCGGCCGTGCGCGAGAGCAATCTGAATGTCGGGGGCAACGTCCTCGAGTCCAACGGCGCGTGGCTGATCGTACGAGGGGTCGGGCTGATCGCCTCGGTGGAGGACGTCAAGAAGGTCGTCATCGCCGCCGCGAACGGGACGCCGGTGTACGTCGAGCAGGTCGCGGACGTGCACATCGGCAGCGCGTTTCGCGTCTCGTCGCTCGTCAAAGGCACCGGCGAAGCCGTGGGCGGCGTGGTCGTCGCGCGCACGGGCGTGAATACGAAGGCCGTCATCGATGCCGTGAAGGCGCGCATCGCCCAGATCGAGCCTGGCTTGCCCCGGGGTGTCAGGATCGTCCCGTTCTACGACCGCTCGATGCTCATCGAGCAGGCGTCCGGCACGCTGCGGAGGGCGCTCATCGAAGAGGTCGTTCTCGTGACGCTGGCGCACGTCATCTTCCTGATGCACTTCCGCTCGATTCTCATCGTGACGATTCCGTTGCCGCTGGCGGTCCTCATCTCGTTTCTGGGGATGTACTACGCCGGCATCTCGTCGAACATCATGAGCCTGGCCGGGATTGCGATCGCGATCGGCGTGCTCGTCGACGCGGGCATCGTGGTCACCGAGAACGCGTTCCGGTTCATGGAGCAGCGCGGGGTCGATTCACGGGA
>JAYVYV010000556.1:0-5965 GCA_043783985.1 Acidobacteriota bacterium
CATCGGCGGGAAGTTCGGCATCACGCCTGAAGATCTGAACCTCGATCTCGGCCCGCTCGGCAAGCTGATGTGATCAGCGGAACGGCAGCTCGTACGAAATATAGGTGAGCAGCGCCGCCGTCGAGCGGCCGTCCGCGCGCGTGATCGGCGCCGCGACGCCGATCACCAGCTGGCGCTGGCCGAAGTTCCAGCCACGCCGGAACCCGGGCGACAGCGTCGTCGATTCCCCGAACGCCACCACGCCTTCCAGCATCAGGTTGAGCATCGGCGCGACGCGCCAGATGCCGCTGCCGGCGACATGCGCCGTGTTCTGCACGTCGGGCAGCCAGGTGTAGCCGGCGTTCGCGTGCGCGTACACGTTGCCGAACTGCTGGCTTGCGGCCAGATTGAGATCCAGACCGGCGGTGCCGCTGCCCAGGCCCTCGGCCCGGCGCCCCGTCGGCAGGATCACGCTGAAGCGCGGCGCGATCGCGGGCCCGCCTCCGGTCTCCGTTCGCAGTTGGTATCTGTAGTTCAACAACACATCGCCGATGCCGGCGGCCTCTCCCGTGCTCGAGAACGGCACCGAGTACGAGAGCTGATGCGTCATCCCGGGCGCCGGCCACTCCTGCGTGAAGCTGCCGTTCCAGGTGCCGTTGTGGGCGCGGGTCCACGTGAAGATGTTCTGGACGACGCCGGCTTCCTGATTGAAGGCTTCCTCGACGAGGAACGAGTTGTCGGTGATCTCCCACTTGCGGGAGGCGTCCGCCGGAGAAGTCGTCTGGGCCTCGACGCGCGCGCCGACGGCAAGGAGCGACCAGGCAAGCGCCACGCGCAGCGCGGTCAAACGGAGAGGACCTCGACGAGCAGCTTCGACGCGGCCCGCGCCCCGACCGTTATGCAGTGATCCTTCCGGCGGAGGACCACCGCATCCGCGGCATCGTCGCGCGAGTCGACTTCCACCGGCTCGCCTGGTTTGAGGCCGTTGCTTTCGATGAAACGGAGGAACGCCGGATCCTGATCCGTGATGCGCGTCACTCTCAAGGGTGTGCGCAGCGGGCACGTCAGCAGGCTGTCGAGCTGCCTGGTGGTGATCGCGCCGTCCGGGTTCGGAATCGGATCGCCGTGCGGATCGTGGGTGGGGCGCCCCAGCATCTCGTCGATCCGATCGATGAGGCGCTCCGATACCACATGCTCGAGCTGTTCGGCATCGTCGTGGACGTCGGCCCAGCTCATGCCCATCACCTGCACGAGGAACAGCTCCACGAGACGGTGACGCCGCAGGACCAACCCGGCCAGCTTCTCGCCCGCCGCGGTCAGGCGCACGCCGCTGTACGGTTCGTACTCCGCCAGCCCCGATTCCGCCAGCGCCTTGACCATCGTCGTCGCCGTGCCGGGCGTGACGCCGAGCGCCGAGGCCACCTGTCCCATCGGCACCAGCCGCTGATCGGGCCCCAGCGACGACTGGCCCTGATGGATCGCCTTCAAATAGTTTTCGACGGTGCTCGACGGGAGCATGCCACGATAGTATCCGAAGATGTCATTGCGCGATCGGATGGCCACGCCGGACGGCAAACGACGCCTGGTGCGCGCGATCTTCGCGACCATCGCCGACCGCTACGACGTCATCACGGTGGTCCTCTCGTACGGCCGGGATCGGCGATGGAAACGGCGTCTCGTCGAACTCGCGCTGCTGCGTCCCGGCGTCCGCGCGCTCGACCTGGCGACCGGCACCGGCGACCTCGCCTTCGCCCTCGCCGCCCGCGGCGCGCGCGTCGTCGGTCTCGACATCACGATCAGGATGATCGAGCTCGCGAAGCGCAAGGACGCGCGAGCCTTTCGGCTGAGCGGCAGCGGCTCGCCGGAAGCCCTCGCCCTCCACTTCCTGGTTGGCGACATGATCGCGCTGCCGTTCCCGTCCGGCTCGTTCGACGTGGTGACGACGGGCTATGGGCTGCGGAACGTGACGGATCTGGCGACGGCCATCGACGAAATCGGCCGGGTGCTTTCCCCCGGCGGGCAGCTGTTGTCGCTGGATTTCAACCGGCCGTCGAACCGCGTCGTGCGGTCCGCGTACCTCGCGTATCTCACGGTGGTGGGCGCGGCGCTCGGCTGGATGCTCCACCGCGATCCGGACACCTATCGCTACATTCCGGCGTCGATCCGGCAGTACCCCGGCGCGGAGGCAGTGGCCCGGATGTTCGAGTCGCGCGGCTTCACCGGCGTCCGCTGGTATCCGGTCCTCGGCGGGCTGATGACCATTCACCATGCCGTTAGAGCTTGAGACGTCCGCCTGGTCGGGCGAAGGCACGTTCACGCAGTTCCTGATCGAACGGCTGCGCGACGTGGCCGGCGTCCGGTTCGTCCGCGTCGAAGACGCGCCGGCGACGCGTTCGGAAGCCGATTACAACTTCATCAGCAACGAGCTGTACATCGGGTTCGAGACGGTCACTCGACAGGAACGGATCACGCGCTTCGGCGTGCTGCCAGGCGTGCGCACGGTGACCGACAAGGCCATGACGCTCCAGGGCCTCGAAGCCGCGCTCACGGACATCGACGGCCTGGGGGCGCCCGACTACGGCGACGAGGGCATGCTGCAGTACCTGCGGGCCGAGCGGATCATCCCGCCCTATCAGACCCGAGGCTATAAACTCGTCGAGATGGTTCGCATCTACGAGGTCGGCACGCCGCGGCGTTCCTAATGGCCGGGGTCCTTTTTGCCGACACTGACGCTGTGCGCAACTGTTCCTTGCGTGTGCGATCGTGTGCACGCCCGTAAATAAATGAGCCTCGTTCCTTCTCTGCTCCAGGCGATTGTCCGCGTCGACGGCGAGGCGCTCGTCATGCACGCCGGCGACAAGCCGTACGTCGTGTCGCCCACCGGCCAGGTGGACCTGGCGAGCCGCGGCCTCACGCTCGAAGCCGTCAACGGCATCGTCGCCCAGCTGCTGCCGATCGAGCTCCAGAAGGCCCTCGACGAGTTCGGCGCCGTGCAGCACGAGCTGGCGGCCATGGCCGAGTTCCCCGGCGAGCATTTCACAATCGTCGCCGCGCGAGGGGGCGATGATGTCTGGGCGGAAATCCGGCGCCGCCGCATTCCCGAGGACGACCGGATCCCTGACGACATATTCATGCCCTCGCCGTCGCACGCGGTCGCGTCACAGCCGGCCGTGTCACAGGGCGCGCCCGCTCATCACCCCGCCGCCGCCGGGCCGGCGCTTGTGGACGACCACGACGAGCTGCCCGTCGAGATGCTCGGCTTCGATTCTCCGGCCGTCACGCCGGCGCCGCGCGGAGAGGACGCTGCGCAATTGCGCCCGGCCGACGAGGCCGAGGCGCCCGACGCCGGCCTGCTCCTGCCCGACGCGGGACAGCTGTGGCCTGGAGAGACGCCGGCCGTCCCGCGTCGCGTGACGGTCGCACCGGGTCGTGAGACGGTCGCCGCGCGGGCGCAGGAGGAAGCCGTCGAGATCGAGATCGACGTCGATGCCGACAGCGGCTTGGAAGAAGTCGGACCGGAGCCGGAGCCGGTTCAAGCGCCGGCGCCGCTGCGTCCCGCCGCGCAGGTGCGAACGCCGCCGCGACCGCCTGCACCGGTTCCGGCCGTCGCTGCCGCGCCGCCGGTCCCACGCGCAGTGCCGCCGGTGATGCCGGTTGCGCCCGCTGCGCCGCCGCGCGAGGCGCCGCCGGCCGCCGCGAACGTCGAGGCGCCGCCGGTCGCCGCGAACGTCGAGGCGCCGCCGGTCGCCGCGATCGTCGAGACGCGACCGGTCGCCGCGATCGTCGAGACGCCGCCGGTCGCCGCGATCGTCGAGACCCCGCCGGCCGCCGCGATCGTCGAGCCGCTGCGCCAGCCGTCGGCGATCGCCGCATCCATCGAGCCGCTGCGCCCGACGCCGCCTATGGCGGGATCGGGCGAACCGCCGCCGCAACCTCGCGCGGTTCCACTGTCGCAGCCGGCCGTGGTGCTGAACATCTCCCGCAATCCGATCCGATCGGAGATGCCGCCGCCTGCCATCGAGGATCCGACACTGTCGGGGCTCGAACGTCTGCTGCGCGTCTCGTCCGCGCGCGGCGCGTCGACGCTGTATCTGTCGTCCGACTCGCGGCCGTCGGTCCGCGTGGACGGCGAGCTGCAGCTGCTCGACGGCGAGCCGGTGCACGTTGCGCGCGACGTCGAGTCGCTGCTGCTCACGCTGATGCCCGAGCGCAGCCATGAAGCGCTGCGCACGGGCGCGGCGACCGAATGGATCTGCGATCTCGAGGGCGTGGGCCGCGTCCGGTGCATGAGCTTCCGCGATCAGCGCGGCCCCGGCGGCGTCTTCCGCCTGATGCCGACGCGATCGGTGTCGGCCGATCAGCTCGGCCTGCCCAGGCAGGTGCAGGCGCTCGCGATCGAGCCGGAAGGGCTCGTCCTGATCGCCGGCCCTCGGTCGAGCGGCAAGCGAACGACGATGTCGGCGTTCGTGGACCTGATGAACCGCACGCGCCGCGATCACATCATCACGATCGAGCGCGAGATCAACATCCAGCACGAACGCGGCCAGTCCTTCATCAGCCAGCGCGAGGTGCGCGGGGGCGACGAGGACGTGCTCGCGGCCGCGCGCGCGGCGATGCGCGAGGATCCCGACGTGCTCGTGATCGAGGAGCTGCGGACCGGCGCGCTGATGAACGTTGCGCTCGAAGCGGCGGCGGCGGGGCGGCTGGTCGTCGGCGGCTTCACGGCGCACACCGCCACCGGCGCCGTCGATCGCATCATCGACCTGTACGCCCCGGAATACCACCGCCAGGTGCAGATGGCGCTCGCCGACTCGATGCGCGGCGTCATCGCGCAGGCCCTGCTGCGCAAGGTCGGGGGCGGCCGCCTCCCCGCGCGCGAGGTGCTGCTGAACACGCCGGCCGTCTCGAGCGCGATCGCGGAGGGGAAGACCTCCCAGCTGCCGATGGCCATCGAGGGCGGCCGCCGCTACGGCATGATGCCGCTCAACGACGCGCTCATCGGCCTCGTGCAGAACGGCTCGGTCGAGGCGCGCGAGGCCTACCGTCATTCCCCCGATCGCCCCGGCTTCCTCGCGGCGCTCAACCGCCAGGGGATCGACACGACGTTCGTCGACCGCCTCGCCACGGGATAGCGGAGGGACGGAGGAAACGGAGCACGTTCCCTCCGTCACCTACGTTCCGCTCGGTCCGATCAGCGTTCGACGAACGCTTCCAGCTCTTTCAGCAGGAAATCCAGCAGTTGTTCTTCGCTGATCTCGGCGGGCGCGCCGACAGGTCGCTCGGCGTCGATCACGCGCCGGACGCGGGTGCGGCTCGTCCGACCCGTCACGCGCGGCGGATCGTCCGCGTCCAGCGACAGGTCGATGAAGTCGTCGGTGGCGCGGTCCGACATCAGCCGCACGCTGTCGGCCGGCGTAAAGACCGTAAACGCGTAGCCGTCGGCCTTGAGGGCGTTGGCAACCTGCCGGAAGAGCGGCACGGCGATCTTCTGCAGGAAGACGTCGAAGTCGCGCGAGGCCTGATCGCTGCGGCCGCGGCGGTCGGCCGCGTGCTTTCTTGCGCGTTCGATCGTCTCGGTCAGTCGTTTGCGGACGAGAGAGATTTCCATGGCGTCAGATGACCTGCTGCCGGCGCAAGGCGGCGATGGCGTCGGTGCTGAATCCCAGATCGTGTCGCAGCACCGCGTCGGTGTGCTGGCCGAGCGTGGGCGGCGGCGTGCGGACCGCGCCCGGCGTATCCGACAGTTTGACCGGTACACCGAGCGCCTTCAACGGCCCGATCGTCGCGTGCTCGACCATCGCGATCATCTCACGCGCGTCGAGCTGCGGATCGGCGAACAGCTCGTCGAAGTTGCGGACCGACCCGCACGGCACACCCGCCCCCTTCAGCGCGTCGATCCAGTGTTGCCGCGGCTGTTGCCGCAGTCGATCGGCGACCAACGGGCGCAGGGCGTCGTACGCCGACACGCGCTGCCGGTTGGTGGCGA
>JAYVYV010000557.1:0-5958 GCA_043783985.1 Acidobacteriota bacterium
TCGCAGCTGACATCGGCGCTCGGCCAGGTCGAGATCGTCCGGGTCATCGACGACAACCCGGCGAACCTGAACGACTACGGCCTCTCGAACCCGCGCATCGAGATCGCCTTCAAGGCGACGGGCGACAAGGACTACCGCAGGCTCTATGTCGGCGAGAAAACGCCGACCGGCGGCGACCTGTTCGCCAGGCGCAACGACGAGAAGAAAGTGTTCCTGATCCCCGCGGCGCAGGAGACCTCGTTCAACCGCACGACGTTCGACTTCCGCGACAAGACACTCGTCAAGTTCGAGCGCGAGAAGGTGGATGCGCTCGACGTCACCGCCGGCGGAAAAACGCTCGCGCTTGTGAAGAACGGCGGCGAATGGAAGATCTCGAAGCCGGTCCAGACCAGCGCCGATTTCGGGGCGGTCGAGGGGCTCGTGGGGCGCCTGCAGACGGTGCAGATGAAGTCGATCGCCGCCGACACGGCGTCGCCGGCCGACCTGAAGAAGTACGGCCTCGACAAGCCCGACGCGACGGTAAACCTGGGGCTCGGCAGCGCCCGCGCCACGCTCCTGTTCGGGGGCAAGGCGGCGGACAACACGGTCTACGCGCGCGACGCGTCGAAGCCGTCGGTGGTCACGGTGGAAAGCGCGCTGCTGGACGACATCAAGAAAGGCGCCGACGACTACCGGCGCAAGGACATCTTCCAGTTCCGCCCGTTCAGCGCCACGCACGTCGAGATCACGCGCAACGGGCAGACGATCACGCTCGAGCGGACGAAGGGCCAGGGGGAGAACGCCCCGGACAAGTGGAAGCGCGTCACCCCCACGCCAGGCGACGTCGACAAGGAGAAGAGCGACAACCTGCTCGGCAAGCTCTCGAACATCCGCGTGGGGTCATTTGTCGACTCGACGGCCAAGACCGGCCTCGACAAGCCGGCGATGACGGTCGTCGTGAAGTTCGACGACGGGAAGAAGGAAGATCGGGCGACGTTCGGCCAGGTGGGCGCCGACGTCTTCGTTTCTCGGCCGGGCGAGCCTGGCGCGGCGAAGATCGACGCGGCCGACTTCAACGACGTGATCAAAACGCTCGATGAGATTGCCAAGCCGTAGGGGCGGAGCTTGCTCTGCCCCGGGCCGACCACGGTCGGCTCCTACGGCGTTGGCGGTGGCGCTCGCGTTCACGGTGGGCGCGTGCGTCCACCAGAACGTTCCCGCCCGTCTTGTCCTTCCCGCCCCTCCTGCCCACGCCGCCTTGCAGCACGACATCGATGCGATCCTGGCGCCGCCGCAGCTCGCGCGCGGCTACTGGGGCGTGCTCGTCAAATCGCTGAAGACCGACGAGACACTGTACGCGCTGAACGCGGGCAAGCTGATGATGCCGGCGTCGAACATGAAGATCGTGACGCTGGCCGCGGCCGCCGAAACACTCGGGTGGGACTACCGGTACGAGACGACGATTGCCGCCGCCGGCCCGATCGAGGGCGGCACGCTGCGGGGCGATCTGGTCGTCGCCGGCAGCGGCGATCCAAGTTTGGTCGCGGCGGACGGCATGGCCGATCGCGTCTTCGCCGACTGGGCGGCTCAGCTGAAACAGCGCGGCATCCGCGCGGTCACCGGGCGCGTGATCGGCGACGACAACGGCTTCGAAGAAGAGGCGCTCGGCGTCGGCTGGATGTGGGACGATCTCCCGACCGCCGACTCGGCCGGCGTCGGCGCGCTGCAGTACAACGAGAACGCAGTCCGCGTGACGGTGTCGCCCGGTCCCTCGGCCGGCGATTCCGCCGCGATCAGCCTCTCGGTCGGCAGCAGCGGCCTGGCGATCGTCAACGAGGTGACGACGAACGCCGCCGGCGCCTCGACGTCGGTCGGCACGCGGCGGCTTCCCGGCAGCATGACCCTGGAGCTGCGCGGCTCGATCGCGCTCGGCGCCGCCCCGTCCGTCCTCGCCGTGTCCGTCGACAACCCGACGCAATTCTTCGTCAGCGCGCTCCGCGCGGCGCTGATCGCGAACGGCATCGACGTGCGCGGACCCGCCGTGGACATCGACGATGTGCGCGATGCGCCCGCGACGCGCGGCGAGCCGCTCGTCGCGTATCAGTCGGCACCGCTGTCGGCGCTCGCCGTCCGGCTGATGAAGATCAGCCAGAACCAGTACGCCGAGACGTTCTTGAAGAGTGTGGCAGGACCCGGCGTGGTGCCGACCGCGGCGGCGGGCCGGAGCGCGGCGCAGGCGATCTTCGAGCGCTGGGGCGTCGCGCCGGGAGCGCTGATCCAGCGCGACGGCTCGGGACTGACGCGCTACGACTTCGTCACGCCGGAGGCGCTGGTCACGATCCTGACCCACGTCGATCGCGACGCGCGTCTGAAGGATCCGTTCGAGGCGTCGCTGCCGATCGCCGGCCGCGACGGCACGCTGGCCAACCGGATGAAAGGGACGCCGGCCGAGGGCAACGCGCGCGCGAAGACCGGTTCGATGACCGCCGTGCGCGGGACGTCCGGCTACGTCACCTCCGCCGACGGCGAGCCGCTGGTCTTCTCCATCCTCGTCAACGGCTACGACACCCCGGGCGCCACGATCACCGCCGCCGAGGATGCGATCATCGTCCGCCTCGCGACGTTCACGCGTCGCGCGGCGCACACGGCGGCGCCGATGCGGCCGTGAACGACGTTCGGCCACGTCACGCCTGACCTTCAGATCGCTGCGCGCACGGCGGACAGGATCGCGCTGGCCGAAGCCGCGAGTCCGCCGCCTTGCGCCATTTCGGGTCGACCGCCGCCGCGTCCACCGAACTGCGTGATGAGTGTCGCCAGTAACTGCTGAGCCGAGATCGGGACGTCGGAGGACCGCGCGATCACCACGAGCGCGGGCGTCGATACGGAGACGAGAACAACGAGGAGGCCGGGCTTGGCCGCGATCGCGCCCGCGAGATTTTTCAGACCGATCGCGTCAGCATCCACGGCGCGCGCAACCAGCCGACAACCGCGAAGGCCCCCCGTGGTCGCCTCCGCCTCGAGCCGGACTTCTTCCGCACCGGCCGCGAGCTCGTCCGCGCGATACCGCGCGAGATCGTGCCGAAGGCCGGTCATCGCCCGCTTGTGATCCTTGGCGTCGGTCTGCAGCCGTTCGATTGCCGCGGGCAGTTCGGCAGGCAGCACCGAGAGCAGCCGCACGCTCGCGGCCATCGCATCGCGCAGGGTCCTGTACGCGCCGAGGGCGCGGCCACCGCACAGGAACTCCAGCCGCTGTCCGCCCTTGAACCGCTCCCACGACGAGACGGCAATCACGCCCACGCCCCCTGTGCGCGCCACATGCGTGCCGCCGCACGCGGACAGGTCGAACCCGTCGACCTCGATCAACCGCAGCGTTCCGCCGCGTGCCGGCTCCTTGCGCAGCGGCAGCCGCGCCGCCTCTTCCGCATCCGCGAACCGGATCGACACCGCGCGATCCTCCCAGACCACACGATTCGCCTCCTCCTCGGCGGCGGTGATCTCCGGCGGCGACATCTCCCGGACGAGGTCGATCGTCGACGCCGCCGCGCCGAGATGAAAGCTGACGGTCCGCACGCCGAACAGCCTGTCGAATGCGGCCGACAGCACGTGCTGCCCGGAATGCTGCTGCATGTGATCGAACCGCCGGACCCAGTCGATTTCGCCGCGGACGACCTGACCGGGCTCGGGGTTCAGGGTTCCGGGTTCAGGGTTCGTTCGTGGTTCGGTGTTCGGCGTGACGGGTTCTGCGTTCGGCTTGCCGAGTTCGACGACATGCGTGATCGATCCGTCGTCTTCGTCGATGACGTCGACGACGCGCAGGGAACCGAGGCGGCCGGTGTCGAACGGTTGCCCGCCGGACGTGGGATAGAACGCCGTGCGATCGAGCGTGACAGCGAGGCGCCCGTCGCGGCGGCCGACGCGCGCGATCGTCGCGTCAAACGCCCGGAGATGCGGATCGGTGTAGTAGAGGCGGTCGGTCATCGGGCTTCGACGATCCCTTTGTCGCGGGCGAGGAAGGAGGACGGGCCGCCGGTTCGTTGACCGGCAGCTCGAAGAAGAACGTCGCGCCGCCCCACTCGTTCGGGTGATGGCCGATGGCGCCGCCGTACGAGTCGATGATCCCGTAGCTGACCGAGAGCCCGAGCCCGGTGCCTTTGCCCACGGGCTTGGTGGTGAAGAACGGCTGAAACAGCTTCGGCTCGTTCTCCGGCGTCACGCCCGGGCCATCGTCCTGCACTTCGAGCCGCACCCGCTTGCCCGCGTCCATCACGCGGATCAGGATGCGCCCGAGCGAATGCTCGGCGGACTCGATGGACTGTTGCGCGTTGATCACGAAATTCAGCGTGACCTGTTCGATTTCGGTGAAGTTGGCGTACACCCGCCGATCGGTCTGCACGTCGATGGTGAGGGCGACGCCGGACGAATCGAGATCGCGCCGCCGGAGCTGGACCACCTCCTCGATGACCTCGCGGAGATCGACGAGTGTCGGCGGCCCCGACTGCTGGCTGCTGAACCGCGACAGGTTGCGGATGATCTCTCGCGCGCGGCCGCTCTGCGTCTTCACGAACGCGATCTCTTCGAGGACGGCGGGCGAAATGGCGCGGTCGCGCTCGAGCAGTTCCACCGTGCCGAGGATGGCCTGCAGCGGGTTGTTCAGCTCGTGCGCGACGCCGGAGACGAGGACGCCCACGGCGGCCAGACGCTCCTGGCGGACCACCTGGCGCTGCAGCGACTGCAGCGTCTCGCGCATCCTCCGCTCCTGCTCGACCTGGTGGTCCAGTGCCAGGTGGGTTTCGCGAAGGTTGGCGGCCATCGTGATGAACGAGTCCTGCAGTTGCGCCAGCTCGCGGTTCGGTACGGGGCGTCTCAGGGGCGGCGACAGGTCGCCGTCGGCGATCCGCTGGACCGCGGTGCGCAAGCTGTCCACGCCGCGGGCCATCGACGTCGAGAGCGCGAGCGAGAGCAGCAGAACGGCGGCGATGGCAGTCACCACGATCGCAAAGTTGCGGCGGTACAGCGGCGCGACGCGCGTGGCGGCGAGGCTCGTCGGAATGCCGACGCTGAGCAGCCAGGGGCCCCGGTCGACCACGGCGTTTCCGTACGAGCGCTCCACGTTGTCCAGCGAGGTCCGCACCTGCGAGCGCGCCACGTCGCGCGGCGCCGTCGGATTCGCGCCGGCGATCTTGCCGATGTACAGCTCGGCGTCGCGGCTGCGCGCCAGCACGCGGCCCACGCCGTCGGTCAGCGTCACGACCGACCCGTCGGGGAGCGGGATGTCGCTGAACAGCGTCTGCAGGCGCGTGAGGTTCAGACCAAGGCCCAGCACGCCGACCAGAGCGCCCCCGGCGTCGCGCACCGGATAGGACAACACGATGGTCGGCTGGTGGGAGATCCGCCCGATCATCAGCTCGCTCACCTGCGACTTGCCGGTCTTGATCGTCTGGTTGGCGTAGGGCATCGACGTCGGCGCGAGGCGCGCTTCGCTGGACGGTGCACCCGTCCCCTTGACCACGCCGGTGCGATCGCTGACGACGATGTTGAGGATCAGCGGCTGATCGCGCAACACCGTCTCGAGGAGCGGGTCGGTCTGCGCCCGGTCGAGCGTCATCACGGCCGGGTGCCGGGCGAGCGCGGACGCCATGGAGTCGAGGCCCGTCAGGTAGGTGTTGAGGTAGGCCCCGGCGGTCGCCGCGACCGACGCGGCCTGCTCACGCAACTCGTCGGTCTGCTCGGTGCGCGAGAGGTTGGCGGACCACCCCGCGGCCACGATGAACGGGACGAGGAGCGCGCATGTGACCGCGACAACCTGGCGCCGAAGGGGCTGATCTTTGAGGATGCGCAAGGCGTACGGGCGATTCTAGCGCAGGAGGACCGGGTCGGGGACACCGGCTTCACGAAAGCCTTTGGCGCGCAACACGCAGCTGTCGCACGTGCCGCAGGGGCGGCCGTCGGGCGGCGGATCGTAGCAGCTGTGGGTGAGGC
>JAYVYV010000558.1:0-5939 GCA_043783985.1 Acidobacteriota bacterium
GCTTCAAACCGAGCCAACTGGCTGGAACAGCGCGGTGGGCGTCAGCGTTTCGGATAGCGCCTTGACGAAAACGGGTGTTTTTGGCTGGAACGCGGGGGCCGTTTCGAAGAAGTCCGTGCCCACCGGCGACGCGTTCGTCGACTTCGTGGTGGCTGAGACGAACACCGATCGGATCGCCGGCTTCACGAGGAAGTCCACGAGCACCGCATTCGAAGATCTCGATTTCGGCGTGCTGCTCACCGCCAACGGCGTGGCGACGATTTACGAATCGGGCACGTACATGGGCGGGTTTGGGACTTACCAGAAAGGGGATCGCTTTCGCGTCGCGATTACCGGCGGCCTGGTGCGTTACTGGCGCAACGACGCGCTGCTCTACACGAGCGCGCGCGCTGTGCCCTATCCGCTGCAGATCGGCACCGCGCTCTACACACCGGGCGCCACTATCGGGTCTCTGCGGTTCATCCTGGGCAGCGACCCGGCGGAATGGGATGCCCAACTTGGTGAAGCCGTCGCTTGGACGCAAGCGGTTGGCGTCTCCGCTCCGGACGGCAGCCTGACGAAGTGGGCGGTTGCCGGATGGAACGCCGGCGCCGCTTCGACGAAGGCGATCGCATCCGGCGACGGGTACGTCGACTTCATAGCGACCGGCGCGTCCGGCTATCGGATCGCCGGCCTGAGCAACGGCGACACCGACCAGGATTTCGCCGACGTGGATTTCGGCATCCTCCTCACGGCCGAAGGGCGGGTGCTCGTAACGGAAGGAGGCCGATCGTGTGGGCCTGCCGGCTATTACATAGCTGGCGATCAGTTCCGCGTGTCCGTGTCGGGTGGTGTCGTGCGCTACTGGCAGAACCAGCAGCTGATCTACACCGGCACTGCGCCCCCGAAATATCCCCTGCTAGTGGATACCGCGCTGTTCTCGCCGACCGCGACGATAACGAACGTCGCGATTGCCGGGCAGTTCTAGATCCTCTCGAGCCGGAGGCCGACCGTTTCCTGAGTGTCGTGACCAAGTGGACCCCACGAGTGGCATGCCGCAGAGCGCGATGAGGGGCGGCGGACGACTGCTCGTAACAGGGGCGAGCGGATTTCTTGGTTCCGAAATCGTTCGACAGGCGGCTGGGTCCGGGTGGTGGGTCCGTGGACTCGCCAGGCGCGGCGAGATCCCAATCGAAGCGGCCGAACGGGTGCACGCGGATATCACCGATCGTGCCCGATTGCAGCCGGCGCTGGACGGCATCGATGTCATGATTCACGCGGCCGGTCTGGCGCACCAGTTCGGCTCGACGCCAGGCGACGCATCCAGGTTCAAGGCGGCGAACGTAGACGGGACGGCGGCGGTCGCGCACGCGGCGGCCAGCTCCGGAGTCCGCCACTTCGTGCTAGTAAGCTCGATTTCGGTGTACGGCGCGGCGCCTGGACCGTGGACCGAAATGAGCCGATGCATCCCAGACGGCCTTTACGGTGAGAGCAAGCGGCGCGCGGAGCTGTGCGCCGCAGCGGCGGTGAATGGGACGGGCATGCGCGTTACCACGCTGCGCATGGCCACGGTGTATGGCGAAGAAGATCCCGGCAACATCACAACGCTGCTCCGTCAAATCGATCGGCGCCGCTTTCTGTGGATCGGTTCGGGTGCGAACCGGAAAAGTCTGATCTACCGGCGTGATGCGGCGAAAGCCTGCGTTGCTGCGATCGAGTGGCAGGGCGCGCTGATCGGCACCTGCAACGTCGCGACCACCTGCTGCACAGTGGGCGATCTCGTCACCGAACTCGGCGCCGCGCTTGGTCGGCGGATTCCCTCGTGGCACATCCCGGTCGGCGTCGCGCTCGGATTGTCCGCTAACGCCGTCCAGTTGTTCCCTTCTTCGCAGATGGCGGTCCGAGCTCACTCGACAGTGAACAAGTGGCTGGCGGATGCCGTGTGCGACGCGCGCAGATTCACCGAGATCATCGGTTTTCATGGCGATGTCGATTTGGGTGAGGGGATCAGACGACAGGTCGCCTGTTATCGGAAACGTCACAGCAAGACAGATGTCCCCGGCTAGGATTGTCGCTATCGTCGCGGTTGCCGTGAGCGCCCTGGTGGTACCGGGTTCCGCGATGCAGCCTCAGGTCACCAATCGACCTCCCCATGCGCTTCACGCATACGTCACCACGGGGGACGCCCAATGGGATTCGAGGTACGAACCGCTTGACAGCGTCGAGACCGTCCGCTCATTGTTCGAACACTTGGCAGCGGTGCAGCACGTCTCCCGCGTCTATTGGCGAGGCGGACGGAGCCTGACCCATCTGAAGAATTTTCTGTTCCGACAGGAAAACCCGCAGCGATACGACTATTGGACCGATTGGGAGCAGCATCTGAACGTCGATCTGGACCTCAATCGAGTGGCCGAGCGTGAGGCTCACCGACGGGGCATCGAGATCTTCATGATTGAGGCGCTGTTCGATTTCGGCGCGACCGGGGAAACCGAGTATGGAGGGCAGTTGCCCTTCTACGGAGAGGACCGTCTCCGTCTCGAGCATCCTGAGTGGATTCCCGTCGATCGCTGGGGCGACCGGCGTCAGGCGGGCACCATCGAGCTGGCCTATCCGGAGGCGCGGCGTGCGCTCATCGACCGATTCACGCAGGGAGTGGTCGACGGCGGGTACGACGGCCTGTTCCTATACACGTACGCCGAAAATTTTGCGACCCGGTTCGAGGATGAATTCGGCTTCAACGATCCCATCGTCGTCGAATATCGGCGCCGATATGGCATCGATATCCGCACGGAGTCCTTCGATCGCGCCCGGTGGGGGCGGCTGCGCGGCGAATACGTGACGGCGTTCCTGGACGATCTGCATCAGGCGCTCGCGGCGCGGGGCAAGAAGCTCACGATCGCTGTTTCCCCGAGTGCGCCGGACAGAACACAGCGCTGGCCGTCGACCAGTGAGCAGTTCAGCAATTCGATCCGCCTCGACTGGCAGTCCTGGATCACACGCGGCACGGTCGACGAAATCGCCGTGATGGGGAGCAGCGACGCGGGAGCGATCACGTTTGCGGAACAGGTTCTTGCTGTCGGACTGTCGTCGGTCCGTGTCACGATCTTCACCGAATCACCCTTCGACGCTCGATTCGTGCCACTCGTCGAGCGTGGCGTCAGCCTGACCGGGTGGTGCGCTCCGTACCGCGGTGTGATGGAGCAGTACTCGGTCACGGTTCCAAGCGCCGAGGATCTGAAGAGCGAGGACTGGAAGGTGCGCGCGCAGGCTGCGGCAGCGGCCGGCGGCCGAACGCTCGATATCCCAGCGACCGCCCTGGCGGCACTCGTTCGCGATCCTCACGTCGTGGTACGCCGCCAGGCCATTCGCGCCCTCGCCACGCTCAACGCGCGGGACGGCAAGAAGACGATCGAAGCAGCCCTGAACGATCCTGAGGAGTCCGTGCGGGTTGCCGCTGTCGCCGCGCTAGGGACGATCGGCGACCTCGACTCCGCCCGCGCGATCCGTGACGCCTTGAGCGCCAATGCCCGATTCATGATCAAGGAAACCGCCGTGCAGGCGCTGGCGACACTCGGACGTACCACGGTACTGCTCGGGGCCGTCGGGGATCCATCGGCGGCGGTTCGGCAAGTCTCGATACGGGCTCTCGCGCGGGTGGCCACCCAACTGGATGTCCCCTCCTTCCTAACGGCGGCACGGACGGATGCCGACGAGCAGGTCCGGTACTACGCGATGGAAGCGCTGAGGAATTGGCCGCAGTCTTCCGTGGCCACCTTCTTTCTGATGGAAGCAACGAATAATCCATCGGTGACTCTCCAGTTGCGGGCGGTGCGAGGCATCGCGTCGACATCGGACTTTCTGTCGGCCCAACAGCGGGCCAGCGCGATCTGGCTGTTACAGGATTTGTTCGCCCAATACGGCGGTCGCTCGACGCGCAGCGACGCTGACTGGGGATGGCGCCTGGTCGCCCGCGCGCTGCGCGGGCTCGGTGCCGAAGGCACTGGAGCGCTCGAGGCGTTCCGGGTGCAGACAGCGGATCCCACGCTCGCCAGGCGGGCCTACTACGCCCTGTACATCAATCAGCGCGAGGGAGAGCAGGCCACAGGCAACTGGGAAGAAGACGAGCGGATTCATATACGGTTCGCTCCACCGAGCATTCCGGCCCAGTGAACGCCGAAACGCTCAGCATAGCTGGTGCGGCCCTGGCGGCTTTTGCTGCGGTGTGGCTAGCGGTCGGCGGGGTACGTGCGGTGTCCCTTCGGCGTGGCATTCTCGATGTGCCCAACGAGCGCAGCCTCCACGAACGTCCGGTTCCCCGCGGCGGCGGCATCGCGATCGTCGCGATTTTCGTCATCGCGATAGGTTCGTCCTCGTGGGCCCGCGCGCTTTTTGGCGGCTACGGAGTCGCGCTGCTTGTCATCGGCCTTATGTCCCTGGCCGGCATCAGTTTGTATGATGACTTGCGGACCGCGAATATCGCCGTGCGGCTGACAGTTCAGATGGCCGCCGCAGTTTTCGCGTTGACGGCGCTCAACGCTGCAGGACGCATACGCGGGGTCCAGGGGCCTGAGCACGCTCTCCTGACGAACGCGATCGCCGCCGTATGGATTGTTGGATTCACGAACGTCTACAATTTCATGGACGGCATCGACGGCTTGGCCGGTCTGCAGGCGGTGATCGCAGGTCTGGGTTGGGCGATTATTTCATTCGGGGCCGGAGTGCCGCTCCTTGGTGCGCTGGGCCTGCTGATCGCTGCGGCGGACGCCGGTTTCCTGGCTCACAATTGGCCCCCTGCCCGTATCTTCATGGGCGACGTCGGCAGCACCGGCCTCGGCTACCTCTTTGCGGTCATGGTTATCTACGCCGGATGGTCCGAATCGGCGCTCGGCCTTGCAGGAATCCTGCTCGTGTGGCCGTTTATTTTCGATGGCGGGTTTACGATTTTGAGGCGGCTGCGGCACCGTCAGAATGTCCTCGTCGCGCACCGTACACACCTGTATCAACGGTTGGTGCTTTCTGGGTGGCCGCACAGACGCGTCTCGTCTCTCTATGGCTTGCTCGCGATCGTCGGCGTCGTGTGCGCCGTACTCGTCACCCGCGGCGGAAGTCTCGGTGCGGGGATCGCAACGCTCACGCTCATCGGCGCAGCCACGATGCTCCTGATCACCGTCAGCCGATCGGAATCGGCGGCATCCAATTGTTTGGCGGGCGAATGCAGCAGATGAACGGGATCAGCAAGAAGCCAACCACGGCGCCTGAGCAGTCTCCGCACCCCCTAAAGGCGGGCATCGTGGATAGTCCAATCGTCAAATACCGCCGCGTTCTTGTCGTCTGCCTCCATTTGACCCTGATCGTAGCCGCCAGCTATTCCGCGTTCTTGCTGCGGTTCGACGGCTCTATCCCCGAAACGTATCTACAGGTGTGGCGGCAAACGCTGCTCTGGCTGGTGGCCGTGCAGGCCACGACTTTCATTTTCTTCCGATTGTACGAAGGGCTGTGGCGGTATACGAGCATCTGGGACCTTCGCAATATCGTTTTCGGAGTAATGACCGGTTCGAGTTTGTTCTACTTCCTCGTCGCGTGGCGATCTTCAGGCGCTGGTTATCCGCGGTCGATTGTCGTGATCGACTCGCTCCTGCTCATCCTGGGAATGGGCGGGGTGCGCCTTGGCCGTCGCATTTACCGCGAGCTCGCTCACATCGATCGGGGACGGCGAGTGCTCATCTTCGGCGCTGGCGACGCGGGAGAAATGATCGTGCGCGATATGAAGAATAACTCTCAGGGCGACTATGAGCCAGTGGGGTTCGTGGATGACGATCGCGGGAAAGTCGGCGGACGGATTCACGGCCTGCGCGTGCTTGGGACACGTCTCGAGTTGTCGAAGATCATGGAAAAACACCAACCGCACGAGGTGCTCGTGGCGATGCCGGGCGCCAGCGCATCGACCGTGCGGGACGTCG
>JAYVYV010000559.1:0-5936 GCA_043783985.1 Acidobacteriota bacterium
CCCAGGGGTTGTGGGCCACGCGTTCGTCTCTTTCGTGTTTTCGTGTTTTCGTGGCTACGAACGACCTATGACACACACCATCACGCTCATCCCCGGCGACGGCATCGGCCCGGAGGTCACCGAGGCGGTCGTCGGGATCCTGAAGGCCACCGGCGTTGCGATCGACTGGGAGACGCATACGGCAGGCGTCGTGGCGTTCGAGCGCACGGGGCAGGCCCTGCCGGTCGAGCTGGTCGACTCCATCCGCCGCAACAAGGTCGCGCTCAAGGGGCCTGTGACGACGCCGAACGGGCAGGGGTTCACGAGCGTCAACGTGGGGCTGCGGAAAGCGCTGGACCTCTACGCGAACCTGCGCCCCGTGTGGAACCTGCCCGGCGTCGACTCCCGCTTCCAGGGGGTCGATCTGGTGATCGTCCGCGAGAACACCGAGGATCTCTACGCGGGGCTCGAGCACGAAGTGGTGCCGGGCGTGGTCGAAAGCCTGAAGATCATCACGGAGAAGGCGTCGACGCGCATCGCGCACTTCGCGTTCCAGCACGCGCGCACGCACGGGCGGAAGAAGGTCACGTCGATCCACAAGGCCAACATCATGAAGCTCAGCGACGGGCTGTTCATCGACAGCGTCCGCCGCGCGGCGCGCGACTACATCGGGATTACGTACGAGGAGCGCATCGTCGACGCGGCGTGCATGCAGCTGGTGATGTACCCGGAGCAGTTCGACGTGCTCGTGCTGCCGAACCTGTACGGCGACATCGTGTCGGATCTGTGCGCGGGGCTGGTCGGCGGGCTCGGCGTGGTCGGCGCGGCGAACCTCGGCGCCGACATCGGCGTGTTCGAAGCGGTGCACGGCAGCGCGCCGGACATCGCGGGCAAGCACCTGGCCAATCCCACGGCGCTGCTGCTCTCGGCGGTGCTCATGCTGCGCCACATCGAGGAGGGGGCCGCGGCCGATCGGATCATGCAGGGGCTCGGCGCCGTGCTGACGGCCAGGACCATCCGCACCCGGGATCTGGGCGGCACGGCGTCCACGCTGGAGTTCGCGGACGCGGTCTGCCACGCCTTATGACGGAGCAATCTGAAATCTGAAGTCTGAACTCTGAAATCTCCTGTTCGAGGTGTCGTGCTATAGTCCCAGCCGGCTCTCTCATGCAGGATGAAATCTCCGAGGCGGTCCTCGCGAACGCGGACGTCGTCAGGTACCTCCGCGGCGGTTACGGCGACAGCGGGGCGCAGGCCCGCGAGAAAGTCAACGGCTACCTCGACGAGCTGCGCACCACCCAGCGCCACAAGTTCTACCGCGCGCTCCAGCATCCGCTCTACCCCATTCTCCGCAAGATCGAGCGCAAGCACGAGAACCTGCACTACGTCACCAACTCCGTCGGCCGGCACCGCATCGTCTACGCGTCGAACCACAAGAGCCATTGCGACTATCTCGTCGAGCCGCTCGTGCTCGACGACAACGATATCCGCCCGCCGCTCATCGTGGCCGGGATCAACCTGTTCGGCGGCCCGCTCGGCCTGATCCACAAGCACGTGACCGGCGCGATTCCGATCCGGCGCGCCACGAAGGATGCGGCCTACCTGATCATCTTCAAGGCCTACGTCGCGGAAGTCCTCAAGAAGCACGACCTGTTTTTCTACCCGGAGGGCGGGCGCAGCTACAGCGGCGAGCTGAAGCCGTCCAAGACCGGGCTCTTCAACGCGGCGCTCGGCGCCGAGCGGGCCGACCTCGTGATCGTCCCCGTCGCCGTCGCGTACGATCTCGTGCTGGAGGATCACATCCTCGCGCACCAGAGCGTGAAGAGGCGGCAGCGTCCGTTCGGCCTCGAGGTGGCCGAGATGGTGCGCTACGCCGTCGGCTACCGGTCGCGCGCGTTCGTCACGTTCGGCGCGCCGATTACCGCCGGCGACCGCGACATCCATTCACGCAGCGACGTCCTGGAGCTCGCGCGCCTCGTGCGCGCGCGCACGGGCGCGCTCTACAAGGTGCTGCCGACCGCCGTGTTCGCGGCGGCCATGCGCCCGTCGATCACGCGCCGCGATCTGGAGTCGCGCATCGATCGGCTGATCGAGGAGCTCGGCGCGCGCCGCGCCAACCTGGGCGTGACCAGCGGCCGGCAGGCCATCGAGGAAGCCGCCGACCCGCTCGAGACGCGCGGGATCGTCGTCGCCGAACGCGGACGCTTCCGCGTCCGCGAGCGCACGGTCCTGAAATATTACGCGCGGACGATCGAGCACCTGCTCGCCACCACCGGCCGGACCCACTGATGCTCGAGAGCGCGTCGAAGACCTTTTTCCACGTCATCGCCCACAGCCAGACCCTCAAAAAGCTCGCGTCGCGTTACGGGATGCGCAAGCCGTCGAGCTTCGCGCGGCGCTTCATCGCGGGCGAGACCGTCGCGGAAGCCATCGAGGCGGCGCGCACCCTCGAGGCGCGCGGGATGGCGGTCACGATGGACCTGCTGGGCGAAAGCGTGACCAACCTGGACACAGCCGACGCGGCGACGCGCGACTACATCGGGGTGATCGACGCGATGGTCGCCTCCGGCGTCGGACGCAACATCTCGCTGAAGCTGACCCAGCTGGGGCTCGACGTCGACAAGGCGAGCGCCGTCGACAACCTGAGAAAGATCCTCGAACGCGCCGAGCCCGCCGGCTTTTTCGTGCGGATCGACATGGAGAACTCGCCCTATACCGACGTGACGCTCGAGATCTTCGGAACGCTGTGGCACCTCGGCTACCGGCACGTCGGCGTCGTGCTGCAGTCGGCGCTCTATCGCAGCGAGGCGGATCTGCAGATGGTCAACGCGCTCGGGGGTCGCGTCCGCCTGGTCAAGGGAGCGTACATGGAGCCGAAGACGGTCGCGCATCCGAAGAAGGCCGATGTGGACGCAGCATATGCGCGCATGCTGAAGACGTTGATCACCGAGGGGCACGACCCCGCGATCGCCACGCACGATCCGGCGATGATCCAGCTCGCCCGCACCGTCGCGCACGATCATCACGTCGCGTCCGACCGGTTCGAGTTCCAGATGCTGTACGGCGTCCGGCGCGATCTGCAGGCGATGCTGGTGAAGGCCGGCTACCGCGTGCGCGTGTACATCCCGTTCGGCTGCGAATGGTTTCCGTATTTCATGCGGCGGCTCGGCGAGCGCCCCGCAAACGTGGCGTTCGTGCTCCGCGCCATCCTGGGCGAAAATGGGTAATCCCCTTCCACGACGTCGCGGTAACTGCTCATCCGCGTAGCGCGCTGAGTCGCTCGTTACCACCGGGACACCCGTCGGCCAGACCTCTCGAGCGGACCGTTCGTCCGCAACCTCCACTCGCCTCGATACTTATAAGACTCGACGCTCCAGCGGCACGGCTCTTGATACCTCCTGAACCGCAAGGACCGCCGGCGGCATCCTACAAAGGGACCCGAAACGGCAGGAGGAGTTGGAGACCATGGTTACGAATTATCCCCACCTGATGACAGCGAGCGAAGGCCTGCAGACGACGGTGAACAGCGACAACCCGGGCATCCTCACGCGGATGGCCGATATGCTGCGTCAGACTTTCTGCGGGCTCGGTGGACACGATACCCTGCTCCGCTTCGAGGACGATCGCATAGCTCTTCGCTGCGCCTCCTGCGGCCACGAAACCCCCGGCTGGGAGCTGAACGAGGCGCCCCCGACGGTGACCGTTCGCGGTGACGCACGCCGGCACATGCTCGCGGCACCCCAGCTCGTCCGTGCGCGATGCGTCGCCTAGTCCTGCGCTGCAGGTGCGGCCATACGTCGAATGAGGCATAACGTGCCGGGTCCCGCACCTTCTCCATTTAGAAGGTATGGGGCTCGGGCGCGGCGACTTCCCTGGTCATCCCTGGCAAAAACGCCGAACCAGCTCTACCAGCGTATCGCGGCATAACAACACGTCCGACACGTTCACATATTCTTCTGTTGAGTGCAGCCCTGCGCCCCCAGGACCGAACAGCACCGAGGGAATGCCGGCACTCCCCAGGACGGCCGCGTCGGTCCAGAAGCTTGCGCCGCTGATCTGCGGCTCGCCGCCTTCGCGCCGGAGCGCATCCGCGAGGATCTGCGGCAGATCGTGACCCAGCGGGATCTCGTAGGCGGGCCGGCTGAACATCGCCGTCGCAGTTCCGCGAAACGTGGCGTCCTCGCGCTGTAGAGCGTCGAGAATCTCCTGAACCTCATGCAGAGCGATCGATTCTGGCTCGCCGGGGCGTGTGCGGCGTTCCATCTGTAGCGTCGCGCGGTCGGGATAACTGCTGAGCTCCCGTCCTCCCTCGATGATCGACGCGTGCAGCGATCCGGTTCCCACGAGGGGATGCGGCGGCCGCCCCTGGAGCGTCCGATCGAGAACCTCCAGCCGCGACAGGACACGCCCGAGACGCAGGATGGCGTCCTGGCCGTCCGCGGGCCGGCTGCCGTGCGCCGCCTTCCCCTCCACCGCGACATTCACCCAGGCGAACCCCTTGTGTCCGACGGCAATCTCGAGGCCTGTCGGCTCGGTGACGATCGCCGCATCGGCGCGCCACGACTTCACCAGCGCGTCGGCGCCGATGCTCAAATGCTCCTCGTCGACGACAGCTGCCACGACAAGGCGCCCGGCCGCCAGATCGCCGCGCCCCGCGATAGCCGTCGCCGCGGCAATCATCGCGGCGACCCCACCCTTCATGTCCTGGGCGCCCCGGCCGTAGATCCGGCCGTCGCGCTCGATCGGCGTGAACGGGTCGATCATCCCTGTGACACCGACCGTATCGGTGTGCCCGCAGAACATCAGCGTGCGCCCCGCCGCCCGCCCCTCCAGAACCCCGACGACGTTGGGCCGGTCCTGCGTGACGGCCTCAATCGACACGTCGAGCCCGCCACGGCGCATCTCTGCGGCAATCAGATCGGCGATTTCACGCTCGCCCGGGGCGCCGCGCACCAGCGTCGGGTTCACGGAGTTCACGGCGACGAGCTCGCGAAGCAAACGGATCGCGGGGTCCATCAGGGGTAGCTTACCGCGCTCGGTCTGCCGGGGCGGCCCCATGTGCTCCGCGTTCCCCGGCGGCGCGAAGCTCGCCCGGGCGCGCACGCGACGAGCGCCCGGGGCAGACATGTGGGTCTGTCGCTACGATAAGCTGTCAGTGATGGCACGCCGCGTCGTCGCGATTACGGGAGCGTCCGCGGGGATCGGGCGGGCCACGGCGCTGCGCCTCGCGCGTGACGGGGCGGCGATTGCGATCTGCGCGCGGCGCCGCGGGGCGCTGGAGGCGGTGGCGGCTGAGATCGCCGGCGGCGGCGGCGAGGCGCTGCCGATCGTCGCCGACGTGACGCGCGCAGAGGACATGGAGGCTTTCGTGGCGAGCGCGGTGGAGCGCTTCGGCCGCCTCGACGTGATGATGTGCAACGCCGGCTTCGGCGTCGCGGGCGCGATCGACGACATCGCGCCGGACCAGATGCGGAAGCTGATGGACGTCAACTACACCGGCACCTATCACGCCACGCGCGCCGCGCTGCCGCTGTTCCGGCGCCAGGGCTCGGGCCACATCGTCATGGTGTCGTCGATCGTGGGCAAACGCGGCGTCCCGTACATGGGCGCGTATGCGGCGACCAAGTTCGCGCAGGTCGGCCTGGCGGAATGCCTGCGTTCGGAATTGCTCGGCACCGGCATCCACGTCACCGTCGTCTGCCCCGTGTCGACCGAGACGGAGTTCTTCGACGTCATGTCGCGCGAGACGGGCACGACCGTGACCCGTGCGATGGGCCCGCGCCAGGGTGTCGAGGTCGTGGCCGACGCGATCGCGCGAGCGATCCGCCGGCCGGTGGCGGAGGTGTATCCGCACGCCCTGTCGCGCGCCCTCGTGATCCTCAACGCGCTCGCGCCCGGCTTCACCGATCGCGTTGTGAAGAGATTCGGGCGTAAACCAGTCCGATGAACGCAAAGCG
>JAYVYV010000560.1:0-16821 GCA_043783985.1 Acidobacteriota bacterium
AGCCTGTTCGCAGCATTGCCATCAGCGCAGCCCGGTGCAAAGTGGCGCGCATTGTTCGACGGCAAATCGCTGGACGCGTGGAGAGGCTACAAGAGCGCGACCGTGCCGGCCGGCTGGCGGATCGTGGACGGTGCGCTGACCAAGGACGGCCACGCCGGCGATTTGATCACCAAGGACCAGTTCGGCGACTTCGAGCTCGAGCTCGAGTGGCGCATCGGCCGCGCCGGCAACAGCGGCATTTTCTATCGCGGCGTCGAGGACCCGGACTTCAAGGGCCGGCCGAACGACGATCGCATTTACACGACGGGACCCGAGTACCAGCTTCTCGACGACATCGAAGCGGCCGACAACAAAACACGTCTCACCTGTGCGGCCGCGGCGTACGGCCTCTACCCCTCGCCCGAAGGGCATTTGAAGCCGGTCGGCGAGTGGAACACCGCGCGGATCGTCGCCAGGGGGCCGCACGTCGAGCACTGGCTCAACGGCACCAAGATGGTCGAGTACGAGCTGTGGAGCCCCGACTGGGAAGCCAAAGTCGCCTCGACCAAGTTCAAGGCGTGGCCCAAGTTCGGCCGCGCCAAAGTCGGTCACCTCGGGCTCCAGGGCGATCACGAGGGCATGCTGGCGTTCCGTAACATCAAAGTCCGCGAACTGAAATGAGGACCACCATGACCACACGCACCCGCCGCCGCTTCCTGACCGACATCGCGATTGCCGGCGCCGGGCTGACCATCGTCCCGCGCCACGTCCTCGGCCGCGGTTTCACCGCGCCGAGCGATCTGCTGAATGTCGCCGCCGTCGGCGTCGGCGGACAGGGACGCGCCAACCTCGTCAACCTCGCGAGCGAGAACGTGGTCGCGCTCTGCGATGTCGACTGGGACTACGCGAACAAAGCGTTCGCATCGCTCGACGCCGACATGAAGAGCCAGCAGGAACGCCTCGATCGGACGACGCCGCGCGTCGACGCGCAGGGGCGGGCGGAAACGCCGCTCACGCCGACCGAGCGCCAGCGCATGCCGATCAACATCGCGCGGATGAAGCGGCTGAAAGAGGAGCACCTTCCGCGCGCCGCACGGTATCAGGATTACCGGCAGATGCTCGACCGGCAGAAGGACATCGACGCGGTCATCGTCGCCACGCCGGATCACATGCACGCGACGATCGCGCTGGCGGCGATGGATCTCGGCAAGCACGTCTACGTGCAGAAACCGCTGACCTGGTCGGTCGCCGAAGCGCGCCAGCTCGCGCGCAAGGCGAAGAGCACGCGCGTCGCGACCCAGATGGGCAATCAGGGTCACTCCTGGGACGATGCGCGCACGGCGGTGGAATACGTGTGGGCCGGCGCGATCGGCGACGTCCGCGAAGTCCACGTGTGGACCAACCGGCCGCTCGGCTACTGGCCGCAGGGCATTCCGCGGCCCGAGTCGCGCGCGGTGCCGCCCGGCGGCTTCCGCTGGAACGGCCCGGGACTCGACGCGCGACTCGCGACGGCGATGGCGGGAAGTTACCCGAAGCCGGAGGGGCTCGCCTGGGATCTCTTCCTCGGCGTGGCGCCATACGTCGAATACCACCCGGTCTATCACCCGTTCAACTGGCGCGGCTGGGTCGACTGGGGCTGCGGCGCGATCGGCGACATGGGCGCGCACCTGATGGACCACTCGATGTGGGCGCTCGATCTCGGCTACCCGACGACCATCGAGACGCTGGCGACACCGTTCAACCGCGCCAGCTTCCCGAACGCGACGATGACGGTCTACGAGTTCCCGGCGCGCGACGGCAAGCCGGCGGTGAAGATGACGTGGTACGACGGCGGTCTGAAACCGCCGAAGCCGATCGAGCTCGGCGACGGCGAGGAGCTGAGCGCGATGGGCGGCGCGCTGCTGGTCGGCAGCAAGGGCAAGCTGCTGCACGACACCTACGGCAGGAATCCGCGTCTCCTGCCCGGTTCGCTGCACGCGTCGTTCGGCAAGCCGGCGCAGAAGCTTCCGCGCATCCCAGAAGAGAACCACGAGATGAACTGGGTGGACGCGGCGAAAGGCAAGACGCCGGCGTCGTGCCCGTTCGAATACGCCGCCAGGCTCACCGAGGTGATGCTGCTCGGCGTCGTGGCGCTCAAGGCCGGCCGCAAGATCGAGTACGACGCGGCGAACATGCGCATCACCAACGTGCCGGAGGCGAACCATTACCTGTCGCGCGAGCCGCGCGCGGGATGGTCCTCGCTCTAGGCGCCCGCGCCGCGATGGGTGGTTGCGTCGTCGCCCTCATCCTGTCCAGTGGATGCGGACCGAGGATCGCGACCGCCGGATTCTGGTACGACGACACGCCGTTCGCGCTGCCGGCTACCGCGGCCGAACAACTCGGCGGCCTCTTGACGGACGGCGAGCTGGAGTCGATCAAGACGATCTCTCGCGCGGAGGTCGTCCGCGCGTTCACCGGGTTCAACATCCGCATCGTCGACGGCCACGCGGCGTTCTGGCGCGTCGGCGTCGAGCGCTCGCTGCGCCGGCGCGGCCCCCTGCCCAACACCGGCGAATCGATGGCGCTCGGTTTCATGGGCGGAGTGGGCGGCGTCTCCTTCGACGCCGTGGCGCTCAAAGCGATTCAATACGCGCCGCCCCGCGCGCCGCGTCAGGCGATCATCGAGGGCATCGGACGCGGCATCGGGCGCGTCGCCGTCCACGAGCTCGCCCATCAGATCCTCAACGCCGCCGGCCTGCACAACACCGCCGACGAGAACAGCTACGAGTACCCGAGCCCCGACCGGGCGGCGCAGTACTACGGGCAGCTGCATTGGACGACGGCGCGGGCGCTGCTCGAGCGTCGGCTGCACTGATTCGAGCCGATCTTGCGGACCCCCCTCGCCTTTTAGTAGAGTCGCTCCGCACCCGACCGGCTCCCGCCGGCCGGGTTTTTCATTTCAGGTGACAACATGTCGCAGGATCACCTCTCGCAGAAGCGGGCCGTGTACGCCATTGCCGGAATGGAGCGCGCGGCGGTTCGAAAGGACGTGATCTACCGCTCCACCGACGCCGGTCCGCTGACGCTGGACGTCTATTCACCGGCAGACGCGGCGGACGGCGCGCGCCTGCCGGTGGTCGTGCTGGTCGCCGGCTACAACGACGCCGGCTACGAGAAGATGCTCGGCGTGAAGTTCAAGGACATGGCGATGGCCGTCTCGTGGGGCCAGCTCCTCGCCGCGTCAGGTCTGGTCGCGATCGCCTACACCAATCGCGAGCCGGTTGCGGATCTCGACGCGCTGCTTCAGCACCTGCGGGAGAACGCCGCGTCGCTCGGCATCGACGGCGACCGCATCGGTCTGTGGGCCTGCTCGGGCAACGTGCCGCTCGCGCTGTCGGCGCTGATCCGACACGGCCGCGAGTTCGTGAAATGTGGCGCACTGCTCTACGGCTACATGCTCGACGTCGACGGCGCCACCGGCGTCGCCGAAGCGGCGGCGATGTTCCGCTTCACGAATCCGAACGCGGGCGCGTCGCTCGACGACCTGCGCGAGGATCTGCCGCTGTTGATCGTCCGCGCCGGCCAGGAGCAGTTCCCGCACCTCAACGACTCGATCGATCGCTTTTTCGCGAAGGCGCTGGCGCTCAAACGGCCGATCACGCTCGTGAACCATGCCGAGGGCCCGCACTCGTTCGATCTGCTGCACGACAGCGACACGTCGCGGCAGATCATCCGCCAGGTGCTGGATTTCCTGGGCGCTCAGCTGATCCCGGCCGGCTCCTGACGCACCTCGCTGGTCCGGAAGAACAACGCGAACAGGACGAGGACGAACGCCGCGCCGGCCGCGGGTACCAGCCAGATCCGGTTCCAGTCGTGGCCGGAACCGGCGACGTAGGCGTCGACCACCCGGCCCGAGGCCCACGAGCCGATGAACATCCCGACCCCGAGCGTCACGAAGGCAATCAACCCCTGCGCCGCCGCGCGCAGATCGCCCGGCGCCTTGGTGTCGACGTAAATCTGCCCGGTCACGAAGAAGAAGTCGTAGCAGATGCCGTGCAGCAGGATGCCGGCGTAGAGCATCCACACCAGCTCGGCGTTGTTGCCGTAGGCGAAGAACACGTAGCGCGCCGTCCACGCGGCCATGCCGACCAGCATCATCCACTTGATGCCGAGGCGGCGGAAGAACCACGGCATCACCAGCATGAAGAACAGCTCGGACATCTGGCCGAACGTCATCTTCCCCGCTGCGTTGCTGACATGGATTTCGTTGAGGAACATGTTCGCGAACGCGTAATAGAACTGCAGCGGGATGCAGATCAGAAACGATCCGACCACGAAGACGGCGAACGACCGCTCGCGCATCAGCTTCAGCGCATCGAGCCCGAGGATGTCGGCCCAGGTCGCGCGCGTGCCCGCGGCCTTCTCGAGCGGCGGCGTGTGCGGCAGCGCGAGGCAGAACACCCCGAGCAGGATCGATCCGGCGGCGGCGATCCGCAGCGGGGTGGCCGTCGCTTCGAGCCCGAGCGTGCCAATCGCGATCCCGGCGACAATCCAGCCGATGGTGCCGAGCACGCGGATCGGCGGGAACTCGCGCCCGGGATCGGCCATCTGTCGGAACGACAGCGAGTTGCTCAGCGCCAGCGTCGGCATGTAACACAGCGTGTAAATCAGCAGGATGCCGTAGAAACCGCCGAAGGTGGTCTGCGTCGAGGCGAAGAAGAGGATCACCCCGCCGACGACGTGCAGCGCGGCGAGGATGCGTTCGGTCGCCATCAGGCGATCCGCGACCATGCCGACGAAGAACGGCGAGATCATCGCCGCGAGGGCGGTCGTGCCGAAGGCCAGGCCGATCTGCTCGCCGGAGAAATGCAGCGTCTCCCCGAGCCACGTCCCCATCGTCACGTACCACGCGCCCCAGACGAAGTACTGGAGGAACATCATCGCCGACAGCTTCACGCGCACTGACGTGTTCATGGTTTCTACGTTCTACGTTCTACGTTCTACGTTCTACGTTCTGCGTTCTGCGTTCTGCGTTCTGCGTTCTGCGTTCTGCGTTTTGTGTTCGAATTCTGAATTCTGAATTCTTAATTCTGAATTCCTATGTCCACCACGCCTGGACCGGCGGCTCGGTGAGGATCACGCGCGACAGGAGATCGACCGCGGCGCGCAGCCCCTCGTCGACCGACGCCAGCGCGTCCTCGTGCTCGATGCTCATCACGTAGTCGTAGCCGGCGAGGCGAAGCGCGCTGACGATACGCTTCCATTCGAGCTCGTCGTGCCCCCAGCCGACGCTGCGGAACAGCCACGACCGCTCCGCCATCCGGCGGTAGGTCTTGGTGTCGATGACGCCGTTGACCGCCACGTTGTGCGGATCGAGCGCGACGTCCTTGGCGTGGACGTGGAAGATGGCGTCGCCGAGCGCGCGAATCGCGGCCGGCACGTCGACCCCCTGCCAGAAGAAATGACTCGGATCGAAATTGACGCCGAGATTCGGACCCGCCGCCTGCCGCAGCCGCAGCGCGCTGTCGACGTTGTAGACGATGAAGCCGGGATGCGCTTCGAGCGCCACCTTCACACCGTGCTCGGCGGCGAAGTGCGCGGTGCGGCTCCAGTACGGAACCGCCTTCTTCTCCCACTGCCACTCGAGGATGTCGAGGAATTCCGGCGGCCACGGCGTGGTCACCCAGTTCGGATGCGTCGCGGTGTCGGAGTCGCCCGGACAGCCCGAGAACGTCACGACCACCGGGACCGCGAGCTGTTCCGCGAGCCGGACAGTCTTCCGAAACAGCTCGTCGGCGGTCTTCGCGATCGCGGCATCGGGATGCAGCGGATTCGCGTGGCATGACAGCGCGCTGATCGTCAGCCCCGCGTCCTCGATCTTCCTGCGATAGGCGTCGGCGCACGATTGATGGTCGAGCAGCGCGTCGAGGTCGAGATGATCCTGACCCGGCCATCCGCCGGTGCCGATCTCGAGCGCCTGGACGTGCGGAAGCGCGCGCACTTTGACCAGCACCTCGTCGAGCGTCATCGTGCCGAACACCGGCGTGAACACACCAAGTTTCATCGGACGGCCTCAGCTGCAGCGAACGCGGGCACTTTCGTCCAGGCCCCGCCGCTGCGGTGGCTTTCCAGAATGGCGTGGACGAGACACGCCGAATGATAGCCGTCTTCGAACGTGGCGAACGCCGGCGGGCGCGCGTCGCCGGGGTGCTTGCCCGCGGCGATGAATCCGTAGACGTCGCGCATGACGTTACAGAAGGCGTCGGCCCAGCCTTCCTGGTGCCCGCCCGGCAGGTGCGCGTAGGCGCGCGCCCCCGGCGCGAGCAGCGACGGATCCTTTGCGAGCACCGAGTTGGCGGCGTCGCGGCGGCCGATCCACAGCTCGTTCTGGCGCTCCTGCTCCCAGCGCAGCGACGCCTGGCGGCCGCTTATCTCGAACCACAGGCCGTTCTTGTGGCCGGCGCACACCTGGCCGACCGAGACGCTGCCCTTGGCGCCGTTGTCGAAGCGCAGCAGGATCGTCGCGAGATCCTCGCTGCGGACGCGGACGGTCTCGCGCGCCGTGTCGCCGCCGCGCGCGAACGCCTCGGTCGGCGCCGACGGCTTCAGCCGCGTATCCACCACCGTCGTCAGATCGGAGAGGACCTCGACGATGCGGTGGCCGGTGACGTGCTGCACGAGATCGCACCAGTGCGATCCGATGTCGCCAACCGCGGAGCTCTCGCCGCCTTTGTCCGGTTCGAGCCGCCAGGAAAAGTCGGTGGCCTCGAGCAGCCAGTCCTGGAGGTAGGCGCCGTGGACGAAATGCACCGGGCCGAGCTCGCCGGCGGCGATCATCTCGCGCGCCTGCTGCACCAGCGGGTTGCCGCGGTAGTTGAACGTCACCGCGTGGACCACGCCGGCCTTGTCGGCGGCGTCGAGCAGCATGCGCGCGTCGGCGCCGGTCGTCGCCAGCGGCTTGTCCGAGATCACGTGCTTGCCGTGCGCCAGCGCGGCCAGGATCACCGGGACGTGGAGGTAGTTCGGCGTGGTGTTGTGGACGACGTGGACGTCCGGATCGGCGGCCAACGCTTCGAAGCTGCCGTAGGCCTTCGGGACGCCGAGCGCGTCCGCCTTCCGCCGCGCCGACGCGTCGCTGCTGGCCGCGACGGCGACGACGTCGACGAAGCCGAGCCGGCGGACGGCGTCGATGTGATGGGCGCCGACGAACCCCGGGCCGACCAGGCCCATCCCGAGACGCTTCACGCGAGCGCCAGTTTCATGAACGCGAAGCACGCCTTCACTTCCTCGACGGGCGTGCCGGCGCCGCGGTACTCGTACTCGAGGTACGCGCGAATCGGCCATCGCTCGCGCTTCAGCAACTGCAGGACGCCGCGGATCGGGGTGTCGCCGCTGCCCCAGCGCACGTAGCTCTCGGGCTTCCGCGACACCATGTCCTTGACATGAATGTTGGTGATGTCCGCGTGGTGCGCCCGGATGTACGGCACGGGGTCGAACCCGGCCGCGGTGAAATGGCCGATGTCGAGGTTGATCTTGAAGTACGGCGACATCCGCAGCGCCGCCGCGAAGCTGTCAGGTGTCGCGAATTCATTCGGATCGGCCGTATTCGAATGGCCGTGCATCGCCACGATCATCCGGTGCTTCCCGGCAAACGGCGCGATCCGCTTCGCCACGTCGATCGTCGTCGAGGCGGTGATGATCGTCGCGCCGAGCGCCTTTGCCATCTGGAAGCCGAGATCGATCTCCGCGTCCGAGTAGTCGGCTTTCGGGCTGTAGTTGTAGGCGTAGATCGTGAGGCCCGCATCCGTGAATCGACGGCCGATATCGCGGAAGTAGTCGATCGGCGTCTGGACGCGCCAGACGCGCAGCTGCTCGCGGCTCAGCGTCGCGGGCGCGACCTGCGGTCCGTAGAGTTCGCACTCGGAGAGACCGGACGCGCGCATGGCGGCAATCACCGGGCCGATACCGTCGCCGTCGGCGCCACGCGGGATGTCCCTGAAACTGTAGGTCTGGACGCCGAGATGCACGCCGCTCGTGATCTGTGGGACGATCGCGGCGAGCGCGACCTGGCCAAACTCGCGCCGGGTCAGGTTATTCATACAACCCGAACGCGTAGAGCGTGTCGCCGGACGCGACCAGCACGTGCTGACGCCCCTCGACCATGTAGGTTTCCGGCGCGTTCGTCACCTGACCGATCGCCGTGTGCCACAACGGCTTGCCGGTGGCCGGATCGAAGGCGATGAAGTTGCCCGAGACGTCGCCGCCGAACAGCAGCTTCCCCGCCGTCGTCAGCAGACCTGGAGCGCCGCGCGGATTCCCGGCCGAGCGGAACTTGTGCTTCCACACCGTCTTGCCGGTCTTGTAATCGATCGCGCTGATGAAGCTCCCCATCGTGCCGACGCTGACTTCGTCCTTGCCGCCGAGCCCCATCGCGCCGCGCGGATCGGTTTCGGTGAGGTAGTACATCGCGTAGGTTTCCGAGGTCGGCACGTAGAGCAGGCCGGTGTCGGGACTGTAGGCCGGCGGCGGCCAGTTGGTCGAGCCGCCATTCGCCGCGGACACCAGCGCGCCCGCGATGTGGTGATCCTTCGACGGATTCCGCACCGGCTGACCTTTCAGGTTCAGCCCCGGCTTCGCCCAGTTCACCGTGTCCGAGAACGTGCTCGTCACCATGTGCTCGCCGGTCCGCCGATCGAGCGTGAAGTAGTAGCCGTTGCGGCTCGCGGTCAGCACCATCCTGCGCGGACCGCTGCCGCGGAAGTCGCCGTCGACCAGCACCGGCGTCTGCGCGGAGTCCCAGTCGTGTGTGTCGTGCGGCGAGGTCTGGTAGTACCACTCCATCTTCCCGGTGTCGACGTTGACCGCGACGATCGCGCAGGTGAAGAGGTTGTCGAGGCCTTCGCCGCGCGGCAGCGACATGTAAGCCGGCGTCGGGTTGCCGGTGCCGAAGATGTAGAGGTGCGATTCCGGATCGTAGACGCCGGGCAGCCACGGATGGCCGCCGCCGTGCCGCGCCGCGTCGAGGCTCTTCCAGGTCTCGAGTCCAGGATCGCCCGGGTTCATCGGCACGGTGTAGAACCGCCACTGCTGCGCGCCGGTCTCCGGATCGAACGACATCAGGTAGCCGGGCGAATCGAGATCGTTGCCCGTGCCGACAATGATGTGGTTGCCGATGGTCATCGGCGCCGAGGTCATGAAGTACTGCTGGCTGAACGGCGCCGCCTCCTTGTGCCAGCGCTCCTTGCCGGTGCGCGCGTCGAGCGACACGAAATAGTCGTCGGGCGTGACGAAGTAGAGGTAGTTGCCCCACATCGCGACGCCGCGATTGCCGATGTGAGTGCCGCCCTTCGTCTTCCAGAAGTAGTGCCACAGTTCGTGGCCGTCGTGCGCGTCGAGCGCCCACACGTTGTCGGGCGACGTGACGTAGAGCACGTTGTTGACCGCGAGCACCGCTCCCTTCACCGTCGTCGCGCCGCCGGCCGGGATCGTGCCGCCGCCTTCGCCGCCGACGATCGTCGTGGCGGTGCCGCCGCTGCCAGGGCCGCCGGTGACCTTGGCCGCGAACGCGAGCGTCAGGTGCTTCACGTTCGACTGATTGATCTGCGTCAGCGCGCTGTAGCGCCGGCCGGTGTAGTCGCCGGAATACGAGGTCCACGAGTCGGCCAGCGGCTTGAGCAGCGATGCGGGATCGAGGCCGCTCTGCGCCGTCAGTGCGACCGTCGCGGCCGCTGCCAACGCCATCATGTAGGCGCCGACCCGTGCGTCGGCGCTCGGGCGGACACGTGGGTCCGCCCCTACACGTAGCGCGAAGGCTTTAGCCGAGCGATTCATTTCAGTGTTACCAGATACGCCGTCAGGTTGTGGATGTCGGCATCGGAATAGGTGCGCAGCAGATCCTTGTGCGGCTGCAGCGGATCGTGAATCTCCACTTTCAGCGTGTCGCCGCGGGTCTGAAACGACCGGTGTGTGCCGTCGGCGGTGACCAGCGCGGCCATGAAGTCGTCGACGCGATCGAGCACGCCGTCCACTTTCTCTCCGGACGGCAGCGTGACGGTGACGGTCGTCGGTGGAATTGGCACCGGCGCCCGGCCGCGCGGCGCGCCGCTGCCGGGCAGCAGCCACGTCTGCTGCAGCAGCCGCGGATCCGCAATCCTGGTCGCGAGGCCGCGCAGGTCGCCGGTCGGCGAATGGCACGACGCGCACGTGTTCTGAAAGAAGGCCCCGCCCGCCTTCGCGTCGCCGACGACGATGCTCGGCGGCTTGTTGCGGGATTCGTCGTAGCCGAAAGCCTTGAAGCTGTGCACGAAGGCCGCGACGTCCGCCATCTGTGCGTCGGTCAGCGTGAAGGGCGGCATCCCCGGACGTCCGCCGCGGACGATCGGCGCTATCAGCTCACCCTTCTGGTCATCGAGGACGATGCTTGAGCGCAGGAGGCTCGGTCCGCTGTCGCCGCCGCGCGTGTCGGCACCGTGGCAGAACTGGCAGTCGACGCCGTAGAGCGCCTTGCCGCGCTCGATCGCCGCGGGATCGGCCGGCGGTCGCGGCGGGTAGGCGACGTTTCCGATCTGCGCATGCACGGGGGCGATGGCGAACACGAAGGCAAAGGCCGCAAAGGCCGCGATGCCGAGCCAGTGCACGCGTATGGTCGCCTTGCCGGTCGCGCTCATGCCGGAACGATAGCACGCCGCAGCGGCCGCCAGAACGCGGCCGTCGGCTCACTTTTCAGCCAGGGCGCGCGCGACGTCCCTCCGGACGCGGAGGCCGATTTCCAGGCCGCGAATCGGAGACGCACGCGCGAGGCCGCGATCCCGCCACGTCCGGATTGACGAAAAGGCTCGCGGAATGAGATGCCGTCATCCGCGCGGGGGAGACCCGACTGCCGAGTCCTGTGCAGCGCCAGTCGTGATTGAATCAGTGGAGCCGAATGAGCAGAGCGTCCAGGACCGCATCCGACGGCGACGCTCCGGTCGAGAGACTGAAGAACTACATCACGCCGGGTGGCTTGCAGCGGCTCAAAGACGAGCATCGATTTCTGCTCACCAGGGAACGACCGGCGGTCACACGCGTCGTGGCCTGGGCGGCCAGCCTCGGCGATCGCAGCGAAAACGCCGACTACCAGTACAACAAGCGGCGGCTGCGCCAGATCGATCGGCGGATCCGGTTTCTCACGAAGCGAATCGACGCGGCGGAAGTGGTCGACCCGGAAACCGCGAGAGCCGGGCGGGCGGCGACGCGGGTCTTCTTCGGGGCGACCGTGCGCTACGCCACTGCCGCGGGCACGGAGCGCAAGGTGAGCGTCGTCGGCACCGACGAGGTCGATCTCGATCGGAACCACATCAGCTGGGTGTCGCCGCTGGCGCGCGCGTTGATGAAGTCGGCACCGGGCGACCGCGTGGTCCTGCACGCGCCGGGCCGCACGGAACAACTGCTCGTCCTCGAGGTGCGTTACGAGCGCATTAGCGTGGAGCCGTTCCGCGAACCACCTGGCGCCGAGTCCGCGACGAAGGGGACGCCCGGCTGAAGCCTCGCAACAACTGGAGCCTTCGCGCTCCAACCGCTCGACAAACCCTTCGCGTTACACGTCGGGCGCTACGGCTTCGGCCGCGCCGGCCAGACGACGCCCTGATCCTTTCTCGTCACCGGCGCCAGCCCCTTGAAGGTGAACTTCTGCACGCGCTGGCCGCGATAGGTTTCCGTCGTGTAGAGATTGCCTTTCGAATCGGTCGCGAGGCTGTGCACGCCGTAGAACTCGCCCGGCTGACGGCCGCCCTCGCCGAAGCTCGTGAGATGCTCGAGCGTGTCGCGGAGAATCACCAGCACCTTGTCGTCCTCGCCGTCGGCGAGATACATGTACTTCTGCTGCGGATCCTTCGAGAACGCGATGTCCCACGCCGAGCCCGAGCCGAGCGTCTCCTTGTTGAAGAATCCTTCCTTCACGAACGTCCCGTCGGTCTTGAACACCTGCAGGCGATCGTTGACGCGATCGCACACATACAGCAACCGATCGACCGACAGGTCCGCGCAGTGCACCGGATTGCGGAACTGCTGCGCCGGCGGCGCCTTCGGATCGTACCGTCCCAGATCCACATCGTCCGGCTTCTTGCCGTAGGCGCCCCAGTGCCGTTTATATTTTCCGGTGGCAGCGTCGAACACGATCACGCGGTGGTTGCCGTAGCCGTCGGCGACGTAGAGCTCGTTGGTCTGCTTGTCGAGGAAGGTCTTGGCCGGCAGGCGCAGATTCTCGACGTCGTTGCTGCCCTTGCTGGTCCGCGGCTTGCCGATCTGCATCAGGAACTTTCCCTGCTGCGTGAACTTCAGGACCATGTTGTCGTTGAACGACTGCGTGCCCGCGGTCTGGCTCTCGTCCTGCTCCCGGTTCTGTCCCGCCACAGGCGCGCCGCGGCCGCGTCCCGCGGCGGCCGGCGTGCCGCGGCCGTTGCCGCCGATCCAGACGTTGCCGTTGTAGTCGACGGTGATGCCGTGGTTCGAGTCCGGCCAGTCGTAGCCTTCGCCGGGCCCGCCCCAGTGGCCGATGAGATTCCCGGCCGCGTCGAATTCGAGGATGGGCGGCGCCGCCGCGCAGCACTGCGCCGTCGGCGGCGTCGTCGTCGCATGCACTTCGCCGGGCTCGAGCGAGCCGGCGCGATGGATGATCCAGACGTGATCCTGCGCGTCGACCGACACGCCGATCGTCTGTCCGAGGATCCATTTGTTCGGCAGCGGCTTCGGCCACAGCGGATCGACCTCGAAGCGCGGCGCCATCACGGCCGTTCCGGCGGCCGCCAGCGTCGCGCGCCGATCGAGCGCGCGCGATCCGAATCCAAGTCCCGCCACCGTCGTCACGAACAGCGCGCCGACAAACATGTTTCTCATCATATGAACTCCATAACGGCCGACGTCGTTCGTGGTTCGTCGTTCGTGGTTCGCGGTTCGCAGTTCGTCGTTCCTTGTTCGACGAACGGCTGACGCCAGCCGGCGAACGCCGAACGGAGAACCGCGAACGTCGTGGTCACCTGGCCGGCTTCGACAGATACAGCTTCGACGCCGCTTCGTCCTTGAGCGGCGTCACCTTGTCGGGATCGATCCGGATCATCAGGTAGTTGATGTGATCGTCGATCTTGGTGAACCAGTGGCCGGTCCCGGCGGGAATCACGATCACGTCTCCCGCCTTGAGCTCGTGCGCGACGCCGCCCCGCACCGACGACCCGTTGTTGCCCGGCCCGTTGAACAGGCGCACCGTCTCGAGCGTGGCCGGCCGCCGCTTCATGCCGACGATATCCGGGCTCGTCACGAGCGTCGCCGCTCCGTCGATGATGTGATAGACCTCGCTGACCAGATCGTGCTCGGCGACCGAATCGGGCGCAGGGGACGCGAGCTTGCCACGATGTACGACGCCGATGCCGATGTGCGCCTTGCCGATGTCGATGTCGCGCGCCTGCTGATCGGTCAGCTTCTCCGCGACGGCCTTGGCGATGTACGCGTCCACCTCGGACTTCGGAATGTAGGTGCCCGGACACATCTTGCACGTCGGCTGCGGATCGCCTTGCGCGGCGAGCGCGCCCGCCGCGCAGATCGCGCTGACCAGACCGATCACCAATCTTTTCATGTCACTCTCCTATCGCGGCAACGCAAACGCGAGATACTCGCCCGAATAATTTCCGCCGCTGATCGGCACGACGATGAACTGACGGCCGTTGAGCGCGTAGGTCATCGGCGTCCCCGACTGCTGCGCCGGCATGAACACCGCGCCGACTTCCTTGCCGTTCGCCTTGTCGTAGGCGCGCAGCATCGCGCCGCGGCCGCGCGGCGCCACGTTGGTCGCCAGCGGATCGCCCATGATCACCAGCGTCTTGGTGACCAGCGCGCCGACCGCGCCCGACTGCCCGGTGCGCGGGATCGTCAGCCCCTTCAGCGCCGGATGATTGCGCACGCTGTCCGGCGTCTCGCCGTGCGCCACCTGCCACAGGATCTCGCCGCGATCGAGATCGATCGCGCTCAGCCGGCCGTACGGCGGTTTGAGCAGCGGCAGTCCCTGCGGCAGCGCGTCGCTGTTGGTCGCCGCATCCCCCGTCGAGGAGACCACCGTCCCGGCGGCCTTCGAGGCGAGCGACGCCGCGTCGGCGCCGACGTTCTCGCCCGGGCCGGAAATGTAGCGCACGCCGGTCAATGCGTTGGCGGACACATACGGCAGATCCGAAAACTCCTTGTTCGGCGGCGGCAGCAGGCCGAGCACGGGCATCGCCACGAACGACGGCACGTAGGCGATGTGCGTCTCGGGATCGTAGGAACCGCCCGGCCAGTTCGTGCCGCCCGAGGATCGGAAGCTGCCGATCGGTCCTTCGCGTTTGCTGACCGGCGGCGGCGTGAAGATCGGTCCGAGCTTGTAGCGCGCCGCGATCTTCAGCGCCTCGGCGTGCAGCTCCGGCGTGAAGTCGATCAGGTTCTGCACCTCGACGCCCTGGTAGTCGTAGGCCGGCGGTCTGGTCGGGAACGGCTGCGTCGGCGAGGTCTTCTCGCCCGGCACGTCGGACTGCGGCACCGGCCGCTCTTCAATGGGAAAAATCGGCTCGCCGGTCACGCGGTTGAACAGGTAGAGGAACGCCTGCTTCCCCATCACCGCGACCGCTTTCACCGGCTGGCCGTTGACGGTCAGATCGACCAGCATCGGCGCTGTCGCGATGTCCATGTTCCAGATCGGATGGTGCACGAGCTGGTAGTGCCACTTGCGCTTGCCGGTCTTGTAGTCGATCGCCACCAGGCTCTCGGCGAACAGGTTGTTGCCGGGCCTCAGGCCGCCATAGAAATCCGAGCTCGGAGTTTCAACCGGGAGATAGGCAAGCCCGAGCTCCTCGTCGACCCCGATCTGATTCCACACGCCGACGTTGCCGTTATTCGCCCACGACTCCTTCTCCCACGTGTCGTTGCCGAACTCGCCCGGGCGCGGAATCGTGTTGAACGTCCACAGCTTCTTGCCGGTGCGGACGTCGAAGCCGCGCACCAGCCCCTTGGTGTTGTTGTGCGTCTTCGGCGTGCCGCCTTCGAGCATCGCGGCCCCGACCATCAGCACGCCGTCCTTGGTGATCGCCGGCGTCGCGTGCAGCCCAATCTCGCCCGCCTCGCGATCGATCTGCTGTTCCTTGCCGAACACGACATCGTCTTTCAGATCGACGATGCCGTCCTTGCCGAAGGAGGGGATGCGCGAACCGGTCTTCGCATCGAGCGCGACGAGGCGGTAGCCGGTGGTGACGTAGAGGATCCGCTCGTCGCGGACGCCGTCGGTCCAGTACGCGACGCCGCGCCCCGACAGTTGCCGCGGCGACGCGGCGGCGCGCGCGCCTTCGCGCTCGGCATGCGTCCAGCGCAGCTCACCGGTTGCGGCGTCAAGCGCCACGACGGCGCGACGGGTGCCGCCGGTGGTGTAGAGCACGCCGTTGACCACCAGCGGCGTGCCTTCGAGCTTGTACTCCGGCCGCGGGCCGAGGCTGTCGGTCTTGAAGCGCCACGCGACTTCGAGGGTGTTGAAGTTGGCGGCGGTCACCTGCGCCAGCGGCGAGTAGTGATGGTTGCGCAGGTCGCCGGCGTACGAGCGCCATTCGACCGGAGCCGGCGCCTGGGCGCTCAGGACGAAAGCAACCGCAGAGCACGCAGAGATCGCGGAGAACAAGATGGCTCTGCGTGCTCGGCGAGCTCCGCGGTTGCCTTTCGTTGCGCCCGGGCGTTTCATGCGACGAACCTTACCCCAAATCGGGCTAAGATTCCGCCTCATGCAGATGATCCGCTCGCCGAAGGTCTACGACGTCTGCATCGTCGGGTCCGGCGCCGGCGGCGGCATGGCCGCCAAGGTGCTGTGCGAGGCGGGGGCCGACGTCGTCATGCTCGAGGCCGGCGGGATGTGGGATTCCGCGAAGGACTCGAAGATGTCGGCGTGGCCCTACGAGTCGCCGCGGCGCGGCGCCGCGACGCCGACCAAGCCGTTCGGCGAGTTCGACGGCTGCATCGGCGGCTGGGACATCGAGGGCGAGCCGTATACCCAGGCCGAGGGTTCGCAGTTCGACTGGTTCCGCGGGCGGATGCTCGGCGGCCGGACCAATCACTGGGGCCGCATCTCGCTGCGCTGGGGGCCGGACGACTTCAAGCGGCGCAGCCTCGAAGGCATCGGCGACGACTGGCCGATCACCTACGACGAGATCAAGCCCTACTACGACCAGCTCGATCGCCTGGTCGGGATCTTCGGCTCAATGGAGCACATCCCGAACGAGCCGGACGGTATTTTTCAGCCGCCGCCGAAGCCGCGCTGCTACGAGCTGCTGATCAAGCAGGCCGCCGACAAGCTGAAGATCACCTGCATCCCGAACCGGCTGTCGATCCTCACGCAGCCGCTGAACGGCCGGCCGGCGTGTCACTACTGCGGACAATGCGGCCGCGGCTGCTCGACGCACGCGAACTTCTCGTCGCCCTCGGTGCTGCTGCCGCCGGCGCTGGCCACCGGGAAGCTTCACATCATCACGAACGCCATGGCGCGCGAAGTGCTGACCGATGAGAGCGGGCTCGCGACCGGCGTCTCGTTTGTGAACCGCACCGACCGCCGCGACTACACCGTCCGCGCGCGCATCGTCGTGCTCGCCGCGAGCGCGTGCGAGTCGGCGCGCCTGCTGCTGAACTCGACGTCGGGACGGTTCCCCAACGGCCTGGCGAATTCGAGCGGCGTGGTCGGGCGCTACCTGACCGATTCGACCGGGCTCTCGGTCTCCGGCCACATCCCGAAAATGGAACACGGCGTACCGCACAACGAAGACGGCACCGGCGGCGCGCATCTCTACATGCCGTGGTGGCTCGACAACGCGAAGCTCGACTTCCCGCGCG
>JAYVYV010000561.1:0-5906 GCA_043783985.1 Acidobacteriota bacterium
GCACACCATGCGGCCGTCGCACAGCATGACGAGCGTGCTCCAGGGCCAGGAGCACTGGAAGCGCGTGGCAAGGAAGTTGAGTGACATCCGTCGGAGACGCACCTATAGTAGCGCGGCGATGAACCCACGGGCTCGGCCACCCTGAAAGGGTCGCCCTACTTTGTCAATTTCTTCATATACGCTTCGAGCTTGTCGTTCTCGTACTTCACGGTGTTGAGAAACAGGCTCTCGGCAAGATAGGCGCGGCGCTCGGCGTCGTCCATCTGCTCGATCAGGTGGTGAATCTCCTTCACCATGTCCTCGAACGAGCGCTCGAACTCCCGCCTGGCGGTCACTTCCTTGTAGAGCGCCTCCATGATCGCCAGGAGGTCGCCGTCGACCGGAATCGATTCGCCGCCGCTGGTCTTGATGGTGCGCATGGCTAAGCCCCGAAGCTTTTGACGGCGCTCGGCTCGTCGGCGTGTATCTCGATGAAATTCTGCGCCCCGGTCATCGTCAGCATCGTCTCAACCCGCTTCTGGACGCCGGACAGCTTCAGGTGACCCCCGGCGTTGTGGACCTGGCGGTAGAGATCCATCAGGCAGCCGATCGTCGCGCTGTCGACGTAGGTGACCGGCGTCAGATCGATCAGGATCTGCTTCTGGCCGGCCGCGATCAGGCCGCTGACCGCGGTCGAAAAATCGGAGAGGATCGGATACATCAGCCGCGTCTCGCCGACGCGGACGATGGCCACTCCGCCGCTGTGGTCGGTTTTCACATTCATCAGTTGGCTCCCGTGCGCTTAAGCATCGTACCCTTGTCCCCGAAATCGGCGCCGCGCAGCTTGCGGATCTGGCGGGCGAGCTCGGTGCGTCCGCGGTTGATCCGCGACTTGACGGTGCCTTCCGGCAGCCGCAGCGTGTCGGCGATTTCCTGGTAGGACAGTTCCTGGATGTCGCGCATGAGGACCGCGGTCCGCAGCGTCTCGGGCAGCGCCGACATCGCCTGCTTGAGCAGCTGGACGCGGTCCTGCTGCTCGAGCGCGGCGACCGGACCCGGATCGTGCGACAGCGGCGCCAGTTCGTTGGCGTCGACGTCGCGGTCGATGGTCTCGCGCTCCTTGCGGACGCTGCGGTAGTGATCGATGCAGAGGTTGCGGCTGATGCTGATCAGCCACGTCTGAAAGTTTGCGCGGCGGTCGAAGGTATGGAGCGATTTGAAAATCTTGAGAAAAATATCCTGCGTCAGATCCTCGGCTTCGTCGTGCTTGCCGACGAACTTGTACGCCACGTTGAAGACCTTGCGCCAGTACTGGCGGACGATCTGCTCCCACGCGAGCTGATCGCCCTGCAGGCAGCGCTGAATCAGCGCCTCGACCGCGTCCCCCGGATCCGGCGTCATGTGGGTTGAGTAGAATAGCGTATCACGTTGGCTCCACCGCCCCGCCCCGCCGGCTTCTACAGGCACGATGACGGACGCCACGACGCGCTGGTCTGCGACGGCGTGCCGCTGGCCGCCATCGCGGCCGCCGAAGGCACGCCGCTCTACGTCTACAGCGCGGCGGTGCTCCGCGAGCGCTACCAGGCGATCGACGGCGCGTTCCAGGGGTACCCGCACGCGCTGCACTACGCGCTGAAGGCGAACTCCGCGCTCGCCATCGCGCGGCTGCTGCGCGGTCTCGGCAGCTCGGTCGACGCCAACTCCGTCTGGGAGATCGAAGTCGCGCGCCGGGCGGGCTTCGAGCCGGCGCAGATCGTGTTCACCGGCGTCGGCAAGACGCCCGAGGAGCTCGAGACGGCGGTCGCGCTGGGCGTGAAGGCCGTCAACGTCGAATCGGCCGGCGAGCTGGCGCGGCTCGAGGCGATCGGCTCGCGCCTGGGGCGGGCCGTCCGTGTGGCGGTTCGCGTCAACCCCGACATCGATGCGAACAGCCATCCGCATATTTCGACGGGTCTCCGGATCAACAAGTTCGGCGTGCCGCTCGACGCGGCCCGCGCGCTGCTGCAGACGCTGAAGACGCGGCCGTTCCTGACGCTGGTCGCGATTCACGTGCACGTCGGATCGCAGATCACATCGCTCGAGCCGCTGCGGCGGGCCGCGGCGACGGCCGCCGATGTCAGCCGCGAGCTGCAACAGCAGGGGTTTCCCCTCGAATACGTGGATGTCGGCGGCGGGCTGGGCGTGTCGTACGACGGCACCCCGGTGCCTTCGGTCGCCGAGTACGTGAGCGCCCTGGTCGACGCCGTCAGGCACACGTCGCTGCCAATCGTGGTCGAGCCGGGCCGGTCCATCGCCGCGCCGGCCGGCGCGCTGGTCGCCCGCGTCGTCGACGTGAAACCGCGGACCGCCGAGAGCGAATTCGTCATCATCGACGCCGGCATGACGGAGTTGATGCGTCCCGCACTCTACGGCGCGTTCCACCGGATCGAACCGGTCTCGGCGCCCGCGTCCGGCGATCGTCACTACGAGATCGTCGGCCCGGTGTGCGAAAGCAGCGACGTCGTCGGGCGCGATCGGATGCTGCCCTCGCTGACGGCCGGCGACCTCGTGGCGATCCGCGACGCCGGCGCGTACGGATCCGCGATGGCGTCCAACTACAACCGCCGTCCGCTGCCGGCGGAGGTCATGGTGGACGCCGGCGCGTGGCGCATCATCCGCCGTCGGCAGACGGTCGACGATCAGCTCTCGCTCGAAACTTAGCTCGAAACTGCGATCGTTCGACGTTCGCGGTTCGACGTTCGTCGTTCGCTGCCACGCCGAACCACGAACCACGAACGAGAACGACGAACGACGAACCACGAACGACGAACGACGAACCACGAACGACGAACGACGAACCACGAACGACGAACGACGAACCACGAACGACGAACGATATATGTCTGGACACCTGATCGCCTTCGAAGGCCTCGACCAGAGCGGCAAACAGACGCAGGCCGAGATGCTGCGGGACCATTTGAAGTCGCAGGGGCGGAAGGCCCGGCTGGTGTCGTTTCCCGATTACGGGACGTCGATCGGCGAGGAGATCGCGCGCGCGCTGTCGAACGAGCGCGATTACGGCCCCGACGTGATGCAGTTGCTGTACGTCGCCAACCGCTACGAGAAGAAGCCGGATCTGCAACGATGGCTCGACGGCGGCCTGATTCTCGTCTCGGACCGCTACGTCGCGTCGAGCGTGGCGTACGGCGAGGCGCTGGGTCTCGATCCGGCCTGGCTCACCGAGATGCAGAGGTTCCTGCCGCCCCCCTCGCTCACCATTCTGCTCGACATCGCGCCGGACACGGCGGTGAAACGCAAGTCGGTCGACCGCGATCGCTACGAGCGCGATCTCGCGATGCAGGCGCGCGTGCGCGACAGCTACCACCGCCAGGCGCAGGCCCAGGGCTGGGTTGTGCTCGATGGCGAACGGTCAAAGGACGTGATCGCGGCGGACGTCATCGATGCGGCTCGGCGCGTCCTGTAACCTGTTCGTCATTCGTCATTCGACGTTCGACGTTCGTCGTTCGTCGTTCGACCCACGACTCGGGCTGCCGTAAGGGCGTGCACCTCGGCTGCACCCGCCTGCTTCAGCGCCCTCGCGCACGCCTCGAGCGTCGCGCCGGTCGTGCTCACGTCGTCGATCAGCACGACCGCCGCGCCGGTCAACGCCGCCCCCGCGCGCGTCACCGCGAACGCGTCGCGCATGTTGCGATGACGCCGTCCCGCCGGCAGACCCGTCTGCGCCGCCGTCGCGCGCACGCGGCGCAGCGCGGGCAGCACCGGTATCCCCAGGTGGCGGGCGAGGTCTGCCGCCTGGTTGAACCCGCGGTGGCGCCTGCGTGAGGGATGCAGCGGCACGGGGACGACACACGCCGCGCCGGCGAGCATGTCGGCGCCTCGCTCGCGCATCAGCCGTCCGAGCGGCCGCGCGAGCGAACGGCGTCCTTCGTACTTCAGCGCGTGGACGATCGCGCGCAGTGCGCCGTCGTAGGCGCCGATGGCCCTGGCCCGGTCGACCGCCCGCTTGGCGCGGCGGCAGCGCGGGCAGCAGGCCAGCGGGATGCTGACCAGACGCCACGTCGGCAGCGGATCGCCGCAGCGGTCGCAGAGCGGCGGGGTCAGCGGGAGAATCGAACGCCAGCAGGCGTCGCAGACGGGACCGCGCGTCGGGCGGAGCAGCGGCTCGTCGCACGCCGCGCAGGCAGGAGCGAGGACGACGGAGAGGACGGCATCGGGGGCAACGCGAATTGCCGAATGCAGACTGCCGATCAAATTTGCGATCAGCATCGTGCACCCTGCATGTCTCGAAGACTAGGCTGTCCCAACCTCGATCCGATCCGCATTGCCCCACAGCCGTTCGAGATCGTAGAACACGCGCGTTTCCGGGGCGAACACGTGGACGATGAAGTCGAAGTAGTCGAGCAGAATCCACTCGGACCGGTCGTAGCCTTCCACGTAGGCCGGCCTGGCGCCCTTGGCGGCCAGCGAGTCCATCACCGCATCGGCGATGGCGCGCACCTGCCGTGTGTTGGTGCCCGACGCGATCAGAAAAAAATCGGTGAAGCCGGCGGTCTTGCGCAGGTCCAGAACCACGACCTTGTGCGCCTGCTTGTCTTCCGCCGCGGCGATCGCGAGATCGACCTGCGCCGGCAGCTTCGCCGGTTGTCTCTTCTTAGCCGTCTTCGCCTCAGTCTTGGTCATGCAACCTGCCTGCCGCAGGAATTCGCGGCGCGTCCGATTGGCGCCGCCCCGGCGTCATCGCCGAGTAAAGTCCATGGTGCTCAATGTGTTGCTGCACGTTCGGCGGCACCAGTCCCGCGATCGGGTGGCCGTCGGCCAGCTTCTGCCGGATTGCCGTGGATGACACGTCGGCGGTCGGCGCGTCGATCAGAATTATCAACGGATCGATCTGCGCGCGCTCGTCGAGCGGCGGCCTCGCCATCCGATCGGCCAGTTGAGGCAGCCGCCGCGGCAGCTCCGTGACGGAGAATCCCGGGCGCGAGACGACGGTGAAATGCGCGGCGTCGAGGATCCTGGGGTAGTCGCGCCAGCTCGCAATCTCCGCGAACGCATCGGCGCCGATGACGAAGAACAGCTCGGAGGAGAGGTAGCCCCTCTCGCGAAACAGATCCAGCGTCCGCGAGGTGAACGACGGCGCGGCGTGCCGGAGCTCGAGATCCGCGGCGCGCCAGTCGGGACGGTCGAGCACCGCCATCGTCACCATCGCGAACCGGTGGTACGACGAGGCGAGCGGCTGCGGCCGGTGCGGCGGGACGTTGGACGTGATGACGAACAGCCGCGTCAGCTTCAGCTCGTTGACGGCGGCGTCGGCGAGGTCGAGATGCCCCCAGTGAATCGGATCGAACGTGCCGCCGAGAATGCCGATGCGGCGCGCGGCGGTCTTCATGCGCCTACGCGGCGGGCTGGCGCGACGCGGCCAGTCCCCGCCACATTGCTTCCAGCAGCTCGGGCACGCCCTGGCCGCTCACCCCGGAGACGCGCAAAAACGGCAAGCCGAGCTCCGCCGCCCGCCGTTCGAGCGCGGCGATCTCGTCGTCACTCGACGGATCGACCGCGTCCATCTTGTTCGCGACGACGACCTGCGGTTTGGCCGCCAGCGTCGGCGCGAACAGCTCGAGCTCCTTGCGCACCGTGTCGAGGTCGTCCACGGGATTGCGCCCCGTCGCGCCGGACACGTCGACCAGGTGCACGAGCACTTTCGTCCGCTCGAGATGGCGCAGGAACTGGTGGCCCAGCCCCTGTCCGCGATGCGCGCCTTCGATCAGCCCCGGCACGTCGGCGACGACGAAGCTGCGGTCTTCGCTGATTCTGACGACGCCGAGGTTGGGCACGAGCGTGGTGAACGGGTAATCGGCGATCTTCGGCCTCGCCGCCGAAATGCGCGCGATCATCGTCGACTTGCCGGCGTTGGGGAAGCCGACGAGCCC
>JAYVYV010000562.1:0-16775 GCA_043783985.1 Acidobacteriota bacterium
TCGAGGGTCGTGACGTGTTCCGCCGGCACGCCGATCTCGATCACCTGCAGGTTGTCGGACGACTCGAGCACCCGGTGGCGGATGCGCGGCGGCTGAATCACGCAGTCCCCCGCGCGCAGGACGAACGGCTCACCCTGGTCCTCGTACACCAGCCGCACCCACCCGCTGTAGCAGAAGATCAACTGAAAGCCGACGGTATGGTAGTGGACCATGTCCGGCACCGGCCCCGCGTCGGGAATCCTGATGTGCGACGCGATGATGCTGCCGCCCAGCCGGCCGGGAATCAAATCCCGATAGCGCATGCCCGCGCGACCGATCACCCACGGAGTGTTGTCCTTCAGGCGTCGCACGACGAACGCGTGCTCGGTCGGCGGCGTCTCGAGCCTCGGGTCGGCTTCGACGATGAGGATCCGCGTGCCGTTGGGCGCCGTCAGTTCCCGCGCGCCGCCTGCAAAACTATCCGGGTCGTCACACAGGAGCCGCACCATCCCCGGTGCCACGGCCGCACCGCGCTCCAGCCGGAGGCGCAGGCCATGCCCGGACAACGTGGCGACCGCCGGATCATCCGCGGGGAAAATAGTATCGAGCCGAAAGCCGAGCGTCTCCGTGAAGTAGGCCAGCTCCGCGGTCAGGTCGGTGGATGGCAGGCAGACCTCGGCGGCGTGTACGGTGTTTGAGCGCTCAGTCATGCGGTCGTTCCGCCCCTTTTCGATGCCTCCCACCTTGTCACGGGAGCGCCCGCGAAGGGAAGGCCAGTACCGCTGAGGTTGAATCCGCTCCGCATTCACTGATAATCCTAGTACGCATGTCCCGTCCGCGCCACGCTGCCTTCCTCGGTCTCCTGGCCACGCTGCTCGTCTCCGCTCCACGCGCGGTCGTCTGTCAGTCTTCAGGCGGCGCGGGCCCGGCGGCGCCGGCATCGCCCGCTGCGCTGGTCACCGCCGATGCCTACGTCCCGATCTCCGGTCCCGAGCGCGTCGACTGGATCGTGGACGGCACCATCGGGCGCCGCAGCCTGACCGTGGTCGGACCGCTCGCGACCGTCTGGCAGACTGGCTTCAACTCGCCGGCGGAATGGGGGCGCGGTGCGTCAGGCATCGCCAAACGCTACGCGCAGCGCGAAGCAGACGTCGCCATCTCGAACACGATCGAGGCCGGGCTGGGCGCGCTCTGGGGAGAGGATCCGCGCTACATCCGGTCGGGCCGCAGAGGGATCTGGCCGCGCGCCCGCTACGCGATGAAGACCGTCTTCCTCGCCCAGGGGCGCGACGGCAAGCTGCGCCCGGCGTGGGGCCGCTATGCCGGCAACACGCTCAACAACGTGATCGAAAACACCTGGCTGCCGCCGAGCATGACGACGCCTGGGCAGACGACGCTGCGCAGCGGCTTGGGCATGCTCGGACGCCTCGGCGGCAACGCGTGGGAAGAATTCTGGCCGGACGTCGTCCGGCGTTTCCATAAGAAGTAGTTTCCGTAGCCTTGGCGAAGGCGGTCAGGCCTGCCGCGTCCCGAACCGCTCCGCCGAGCGCAGCTTCGCCGCCGCCGCGACTTCCTCGCGGTTGCGCGGCGCGGCATTGGTCGACAGCGAGTCGATCAGCCGCCTCGCGACGGCAGCCACGTCGTCGATCGCTTGGTCGAAGGCCGCTTCGTTCGCCTTCGACGGTGCGTTGAACCCGCTCAACTTCCGGACGAACTGCAGCGAGGCCGCCCGGACTTCGTCTTCGGTCGCCGGCGGATCGAAGTTAAACAGCGTCTTGATGTTCCGGCACATCGTGTCTTCCCCATGGATATTCGATGTAATGAGCCGTCTCGATCGCGACATCGCGTCCGCAGATCTGCTCCACGACGGCGAAGGACATGTCGATCCCGGCGGACACGCCGGCGGACGTGAAGATACCGTCGTGCACGACGCGCCGTTCGCGCTGAATCCGGATCGTCGGGTCGATCGTCGCCAGCAGATCCAGCCCCGCCCAGTGCGTCGTCGCCCGCTTGTCCTGCAGCAGTCCGATCTTGGCCAGCAGGAGCGCGCCGGTGCAGACCGAGGTCACGTGCCTCGCGCGCGCAGACGTCGCGCGGATCCATGACAGCGTCGGCTCGTCGTTCAGCAGCGCGCGCGTGCCGAAGCCGCCGGGGACGACGACGATGTCGATCGGCGGCGCATCGGCCCACGAATAGCGCGGCACGACGGTCAGCCCCCCGATTGCCGTCACCCGATCGCGCGTGCGCGCGACCGTGAACGTCTCGAAGGGCGCGCTGTCGTCCGTCCGGCGCGAGGCTGCGCCCGCCACTGTGCGCGTGCGCGAAAACACCTCGAACGGGCCGGCGAAATCGAGCACTTCGACATCGTCGAAAATCAGGATACCAACCGTGAGGCGCGCGTCGCTGCTCATGCTCACCTGCCCTACCCGCCCTGCCCTGCCTTTTACCGCGTCAGCTTCCGGTACTTGATCCGGTGCGGCTGATCGGCCGCCGAGCCGAGGCGTCGCTTGCGGTCCGCTTCGTAGTCCTGATAATTCCCCTCGAACCACACCACCTGGCTGTCGCCTTCGAATGCGAGCATGTGCGTGGCGATGCGGTCGAGGAACCAGCGGTCGTGGCTGATGACGACGGCGCAGCCTGCGAAATTGAGGAGCGCCTCCTCGAGCGATCGCAGTGTGTCGACGTCGAGGTCGTTGGTCGGCTCGTCGAGCAACAGCAGGTTGCTCCCCTTATTCAGCAGCTTCGCGAGGTGCACGCGATTGCGCTCGCCGCCCGACAGCGTCCCGACCTTGCGGCCCTGGGCGGCGCCCTTGAAGTTGAACCACGACACGTAGGCGCGCGACGGCACCTTGCGCTTGCCGAGCTCGATCTCCTCGGTGCTGTCGGTGATCTCGTCGAACACCGTTTTGTTCGGGTCGAGCGCGTCGCGGCTCTGATCGACGTATCCGATCCGGACCGTCTCGCCGATCTTGAGCGTCCCGGCGTCGGGCGTCTCCGCGCCGGCGATCATCCGGAACAGCGTCGTTTTCCCTGCGCCGTTGGCGCCAATGACGCCGACGATGCCGCCGCGCGGAAGCGTGAAGTCGAGCTTCTCGATCAGCACGTTGTCGCCGTAGCCCTTCTTCACGCCTCTCGCCTCGACGACGACGTCGCCCAGCCGCGGGCCCGGGGCAATGTAGATCTCCGCGCTCTCGATCTTCTTGGTGCCCTCTTCGCGGAGCAGCTCCTCGTACGCATTCAGCCTCGCCTTGCCTTTGGACTGGCGCGCGCGGGGCGACATGCGGATCCACTCGAGCTCGCGCTCGAGCGTCTGCTGTTTCCTCGTCTCGGCCTTCTCTTCCTGCTGCAGGCGGTTCGACTTCTGTTCCAGCCACGACGAGTAGTTGCCTTCCCACGGGATGCCGCGGCCGCGATCGAGCTCGAGGATCCAGCCGGCGACGTTGTCGAGGAAATAGCGATCGTGGGTCACCGCGACGACGGTGCCCTTGTAGTCCTTGAGGAAGCGCTCGAGCCAGGCGACCGATTCGGCGTCGAGGTGGTTGGTCGGCTCGTCGAGCAGCAGCAGGTCGGGCGACTGGAGCAGCAGGCGGCACAGCGCGACGCGGCGGCGCTCGCCGCCCGACAGCGTGGTGACGTCGGCGTCTGGCGGCGGCAGGCGCAGCGCGTCCATCGCGATCTCGAGCTGCGAGTCGAGGTCCCAGGCGTTGCAGGCGTCGATCCGGTCCTGGATCTTCGACTGCTCGTCCATGACCTTGTCCATCTCGTCCGGGGACAGCTCTTCGCCGAGCTTCGCGTTCACCTCGTCGTAGCGTTCGAGCAGCGCCTTGGTCGACGCGACGCCTTCTTCCACGTTGCCGAGGACCGTCTTGGCGGCGTCGAGCTGCGGCTCCTGCTTGAGGAAGCCGATCGAGATCCCGGCGGCGGAGAACGCCTCGCCGATGAAGCTCTGATCCTCCCCGGACATGATCTTCAGCAGCGAGCTCTTGCCGGCGCCGTTCAGCCCGAGCACGCCGATCTTGGCGCCGTAGTAGAACGACAGCCAGATATCTTCGAGCACTTTGGTGTCGGGCTGGTGAACCTTCCCGAGACCTTTCATCGTGTAGATAAATTGGGGCATATACAGGGCGCTACAGATTTCAGATTTAGGAGTTCAGATTTCAGATTTTATTTCAGATTGGGGCCGGATCGAGGCTTGGCCGACTGGAACCCCACCAGCGTACAATCTGGAGAGAGAATCCGCAATCACTCTGGCATCAATCTGAAATCAATCTGAATTCTGAATTCTGAAATCTGCCATTTCATGATCCGCCGGATCCTCCACGTCGACATGGACGCCTTCTACGCGTCTGTCGAGCAGCGCGACGATCCGTCGCTGCGCGGCAAGCCGATCGCCGTGGGCGGACGGCCCGAGGGGCGGGGGGTCGTCGCGGCGGCCAGCTACGAGGCGCGCGCCTTCGGGGTCTACTCGGCAATGCCGATGTCGAAGGCGATCCGCCTGTGCCCGTCGCTGGTGATCGTCCGCCCGGATTTCGCGCGCTACAAGGCGGCGTCGAACGCGGTGTTCACGATTTTCCGCGAGGTGACGCCGCTCGTCGAGCCGCTGTCGCTCGACGAGGCGTACCTCGACGTGACCGAGAACGCCTGGGGCGAAACGCTCGCCACGGCGGTGGCGAAGCGACTGAAGGAGCGGATCCGCGCCGACACGGGACTGACGGCGTCTGCCGGCGTCGCGCCGAACAAGTTCCTCGCGAAGATCGCGTCGGGCTGGAAAAAACCCGACGGCCTGACCGTGATCAGCCCCGAGCGGGTCGAGCCGTTCCTGCAGAAGCTGCCGGTCGACGCGCTCTGGGGCGTCGGGCCGGTGACCGCGGAACGGCTGCGCGCCAGGGGGATCGAGCGGCTGGTCGACGTCCGGACCGCGGATCTGCATCTGCTGCGCGACACGGTCGGCAGCCTGGCCGACTGGCTGCGCCAGCTCGCCAGCGGCGTCGACGATCGGCCGGTGACGCCGAACCGCGAGGCGAAGTCGTCGGGATCCGAGAACACCTATCCCGAAGACCTCACCGACATCGAGCTGATCCGCACCGAGATCGCCGGAATGGCGTCGCATGCCATCAGCTGGCTCGAGCGGCGGCAGATGCTGGCGCGCACGGTGACGATCAAGGTGCGCTACGACGACTTCACGACCATTACGCGCAGCCACGCGGCGCTGCCGACGCGCGACGAAGCCGAGCTCACCGGCCGGGCCGTGCGCCTGCTCGAGAAGACCGACGCCGGCACGCGCCCGGTGCGGCTGCTCGGTGTCAGCGTGCATAATTTCCGCGGCGACCACGACCTCGACGATGCGCCCGATCGGTTACCGTTCGACGATCGATGATGGTACCTGTGCTGCGATCAATGGTTTTATGACGGACACCTGGGACACTCGGCAGTACGACAAATTCGAGCGCGAGCGGGAGCAGCCGTTCTTCGATCTGCTGGCGCTCGTGCGACCTGCTCGCGACATGCGCGTGGTCGATCTGGGCTGCGGCACCGGCAAGCTGACGCGCACCTTGCACGAACGGCTCGACGCGCGCGAGACGGTCGGCATCGATCGGTCCGACAACATGCTTGCCGGCGCGCGCGAGGGACAACCGCCGGCGGGCCTCCGCTTCGAGACCGGCGCCATCGAGGATTTCGCCGGGGCGCGAAGGCTTCCCCTCGACACCGCTCGGGCGGGATCCCTCGACGGGGCTCGGGACAGGCAGCCGAGCGGCGGCGACGTCGCGCGACGGCTTCAGCCGAGCGGCGGCGACGGCTGGGATCTGATTTTCTCGAACGCGGCGCTGCACTGGGTCGACAATCACGAGCGCCTGCTGGAGCAGCTCGCCGCGATGCTCGAGCGCGCCGGGCAGCTGGCGTTTCAAGTGCCCGCGCAGCACGACACGCTCACACACCTGCTTGCGGAAGAGCTGGCGGCCACGGAACCGTATCGATCGGCGTTCGCCGGCTGGCGGCGCTCGCAGCCGGTGCTCGCCCCCGACGCGTACGCACGGTTGATGCATCGATTCGGCTTCGTCGAGCAGAAGACGCAGCTGATCGTCTATCCTCATATCCTGGCGTCGCGCGAAGACGTCGTGGAATGGGTGAAGGGCACGATGCTCACGGAGTACAAGCGCCACTTGCCCGCCGCGGTGTACGATCAGTTCGTGGACGCGTACCGCGCGCGACTGCTCGAACGGTTGGAAGACGCCCGGCCCTTCTTCTACCCGTTCAAGCGGATTCTGTGCTGGGGACAACGTGCTTAAAGGAACCCGCGACGGCATTCTGAAAAAGGTCCAGCCCACGAGCATTCATGGCCAGATCTCGTGGGACGTCTACTTCACCGACGTCGAGGAACCGGACGGCCAGATCAACGTCGCGCGCGTCGGCCCGGAGGCGGTCATGGGGACCAACCTCGAGCCCGGCGATCGGATTCAGGTGGAGTATGTCGTCGGCGTCGCCGTCCGCGTGACGCGCCTCGTGCCCACCTCGTAACGCCCGGCTTCCAGGCCGGACCATTCATTCGTTGACACGCCGGGCCACCGGACGTATCTTCAATGTAGATACATGGCGGTTATGACGCAACTGGCGAAGTGGGGGAACAGCCTGGGCCTTCGCCTTCCGAAGACCATCGCACTCGAAGCAGGAGTCGAGGAAGGCGATCCGGTGGACGTGTCGGTCAAGGACGGCGCGATCGTGATCCGGCCCAGCCGCCCCACGTACACCCTCGAGCAGCTGGTTGCAAAGATTACTCCGCGGAATCGTCACGACGAGAGCGATTGGGGCGCGCCGGTCGGCGACGAGAGGTGGTAGCTCGTTCGTACGTGCCGGACGCCGGCGATCTGGTCTGGCTCACGTTCGACCCTCAAGCCGGGCATGAGCAGCGCGGGCGCCGCCCCGCTCTGATCCTGTCGCCCCGCGCGTACAACGCGAAAGCACGTCTCGCGATCGCATGCCCGATCACCAGTCAGATAAAGGGCTACCCGTTCGAGGTCACGTTGCCCGCAGGGGGCAAGATCGCCGGCGCGATCCTGGCGGACCATGTGAAGAATCTCGATTGGCATGCTCGGAGAGTGGTCTTCGAGTCGAAGGCTGCGGCTGAGATCGTCACAGAGGTGCGGGAACGACTCCGCGTGCTCATCGGGGCCTAGTCAATCCCGGGCAGGACGGCGGGTTCCTCTCCAGCCCAAGACGCAGCGCGTCCACCATCCAGCCGAACGATCGGCGTCCGGCGTCGGTCAACCCTTGGGCGACTATCGAAGGATATCGTTCGAGGTCGCATGAACGGCCCCCAGACGATTCGACTAGTCGGTCCTGGCGGAGCCGGCAAGACCACGATCGAGCTCTCCTGGCGGCGCGTCTCGAAATTGCCTTCTTCGACCTCGATGCGGTTCTTTGCGAGCCGGCTTGGAGATATCAGCGAGTACATCGGCCGGTACGGGTATGACGCATACGCGCGAGCACACGTCGAGGCGTATTACTCGCTGCCTGGTAGCGTAATCCCGGAGGTCGTCGCGTCATCTTCGGGATTCATGACCTACGCGCGCGATATTCATCCCGAATACTCGCGTGCTCGCCGCGAGCTCGAGCGGCACTCCAACACGTTCATGACCCTGCCGTCTCTTGATCTTGATGTCTGCGTCTCTCAGCGAACGAGGAAGCCGTAATCCGCGCACGGTTCGAGATCTACATGGCCCTGCCGGTGCGGAAGATCGGGACCATGCGTGCAGCTGCCGCGGCTGTCGATCAGATCTTCCGGCTTCGCGCGACGCCCGCGATAGAGACTCGCGCAAGTTCCTCATGTCGCCCGAAGGCATCGCGAGCAACATCCTGGCGGATCGGCTCGGGGGATGGGGAGTCGTGCTCAGCCGTCGGTCAAACAGTTGGCGACAAGTCAGGACCTATCCAGCGCGACGCGACTCTTGCCTCGTGACGCCAGGGGTAGAAACACATTCCCTCGGCAATCGTGCCCTTACTCGAGCGCGAAGGCGTTGACGCCGGTCGTTACCACGACGACGAACTGCTTGCCGTTCGGCGCCATGTAGGTCATCGGTGTGGTGTGGCCCTCGGATTCGAGGCGTGCCTCCCAGAGCGCCTGGCCGGTGCGGGAGTCGAAGGCGCGAAAGCGTTTGTCAATCGTCCCGGCGATGAACACGAGCCCACCGGCCGTGGCAATCGGTCCGCCCTGTCCGAAGGCGCCGGTGTTCTTGATGCCCTTCGCCTCGAGATCATCGCTGGTGCCGAGCGGAACCTTCCAGACGACATCGCCCGTGTTGGCGTTGATCGCCATCAGGTGCGCCCATGGGGGCGTCTGGCATGGCAGGCTGTTCTCGGGATTCCAGAACCGCGCGTTCACTGTGCCGCTACCGAGCGGACTGACGCGCCGATACGCCACCGTGTCCCCGTCGGGTGTCTTGTCCAGGCGGCCCATGCCCCCAACGTCACGCGAGTTGACGAACACGTAGCCCAACGTCTGATCGACCGCGACGCCGCCGAAATTCGGCCCGCCCTGCTGTCCGGGGAACACGATGCGGAATTCCCGGCTGCTGTACGGGGTGTACGGGCCGCGATTGTGAATGCCGCCAATCTTCTCGACGAGATCGCGGCAGAACTTCTCGTGGGTGGGCTCGCCGGTGAAGATGTCGTCCGGGGTGATGCTGAGCCGTGACAACGGCGGCGGCTTCACGGGAAACGGCTGCGTCGGCCACGTCTCTTCACCCGGGATGTCGCTCCGCGGCACCGGCCGCTCCTCGACGGGATAGATCGGCTTGCCCGTTTCGCGCTCCAGAAAAAACATCAGGCCCGACTTCGCCACGGTGACGACAGCGGGCATTCGCCTCCCGTTCCGGACGACGTCCACGAGCGCCGGCGTGGCCGCGTTGTCGTAGTCCCACACGTCGTGATGTGTGAGCTGAAAGGACCAGCGGACCTTGCCCGTGTTGGCGTCGAGCGCGACGACCGACGATGAGTACAGATTCGTCTGCGCGCGATGGCCGCCATAGTACTGGGCCGCCGGCTGACCGACGGGCAGGAAGATCAGGCCGCGCGCCGTGTCGACCGAGCCGAAGCCCCAGTTGGCCGGCGTGCCCGCGGACTTCCAGTAATCTTTCGGCCACGTCTCGGCTCCGGGCTCACCCGGATGCGGGAGCGTGTGGAACGTCCAGACGAGTGTGCCGGATCGGATGTCCCACGCGCGGACGTCCATCGCCGGACCTGCGGAGTCGTTTTCCTGTCCCTGCGCGCCGGTGACGATGAGGTTCCGGTAGATGAGCCCGGGCGACGCCATCATGTACGGGATCTTCGGGAACCTGTCGGCGACGCCGACACGCAGGTCGATCGCGCCATGATCGCCGAACGCGGGCACCAGTGTTCCCGTCGCGGCGTCGAGCGCGATCAGACGTCCGTCCGTTGTTCCCGCCAGGATTCGCGGCGAGAACTGGCGGTCGCCGGGCCAGTACGACACGCCCCGGTTCGGGGCGCCGCCCTTCTCGAGCTCGTGCTTCCAGATCTCGTGGCCCGTCACCGGATCGAGCGCGACGATCGTCCGACGCGCCGTGGACGTGTACAACACGCCGCGCACGAGAATCGGGACGGCCTGACTCCGGCCAGCGGTCCGGGTGTCGGCGACGCCGTACTGCCAGGCGAGCTTCAGCGTCGAGATATTCGTCGTGTTGATCTGGCGGAGCGGCGAATATCGCCGCCCCTGAGCATCGCCGCTATAGGTCTGCCACTCGCCGACGAGAGACGCGCTCTGCGCGTAGAGAAGACTCGCGCCGGCCACGCACGCCAGGGGGATCATCGCCTTCAGTCCGGTGACTGTCATGGCGCGATTGTAGACGAAGGGCCTAGCCACGGTGGCGGAAAGGAGGTTGGTCGTTCGACCGACGGTCATCGGCTCGGAATCCTGAGACGGCTGCGCGCGTGCGCCGCCAGCGCAGCGATGCCGGCTGCGTACGCTCGACGGTGCTCCTGGGTCCACGGCGGGCCGGCCGGGCGGCCGCTATGACGGACGAACTCGTCGACCTGGCCAGGGGTCACGCCGAGGTGCTGCGCGGCCCGTGCCGCTTCCTTGCCACGGCGGCACATATGTACGTCGAGACTGAGCTGCCGAGCCGCGCGGCAGAAGGCCAGCTGATAGAGCATTCCATCCGCGGCGCAGCGCAGACGATAAGACGTCCGCACCGCGGCGACTGTTGCGGGAAGGTCGCCGAACGGGGGCTCCCGAATCGCGAGGGCGACAGCCGTATGCGCGGGTGCCAGTTCGATGACGACACGCCGCAATGCCTCCGATGTTCGGGCAGCGATTGATCGTCGTACCCGCGCGATGACCGCGTTGGCTTCGTCCTCCCGCATGGCGGTCGTGTCATGTTCGTACGGCATGGTCGGCAGCCCCGGATCGATGAGCGCCACTCGTCGGCGCTCGACCACTGCCGGCACGCGGCCATACGCCGCGACGCAGACCAGGTGCGCCCAGCCGGTATGTTCTGCCACGCTCACGACACACGGGACGGGCCTCATGTCGTCAGCCGGCCCGGTCGGCGCCATGCGTCAGAATCGCCTCCGGCTACTACGCAGGCCGATGCGCCTTGAGGAAGGAATGGATTTGGCGCACCGCCAGGGGAATCCGCGCTTTGGGTTCTTTCCAGGGGAACATGCTCACTTCGGCGTTCGGCGCGAGCATCGCGCTCTCCATGGCGACGGCGTACGGGTGGGCTGGGGAATCGTCGGGCAGGACCAGAATCGGGGTTTGGCAACCACGCACGAAATCCCGTGTCACGGTGAAGACGAAGTCAGGGTCGGTCTCGAACATCCTGGTCACGAACGCGTCGACCGTCGGCATCGTGATCTCGGGCCGCCGGGCGATCAGGGCCGGACCCCAAGCCTTCCAGAATACGCCAGGGTACTTCGGGTCGCGCATCTCCGGCCGCCACCCCACGGGCTGCGCCAGCACAGCCGCGACCACACGATTGGGGGCGCGCTTCAGGAGATTCCAGATGAACGGGCCGCCGATGCAGAACCCCATCACCACGAACTTGTCGATGCCCAGATGGTCCATCAGACCGAGTTGGTCATCGGCGTACGACTCCCACGGCCGATCGACTTCGACAGGGCCGGTGGACTGACCGGTGGTAGCGTTGCGCAGGTCCGCCGTGATGCAGCGATACTGTCCTTTGAACTCCTCGATCGCGTTGAAGGGCGAGTTGCCTGTGAAGAACGAGATGGACGCGTTCAATCCTCCGCCGGGAAGCAGCATCAGAGGGAAACCGGACCCGGCCTCCTCATAGCGGATGCGAACGGGGCCTTTTTCGTAGAACTGGCCCGTTCCGCCCTTGCCCGCCTGCTCCGCAAAGACGCGTGGCATTGCGGCCATCGCCGCCGCCGCGGCGCCGCCTTTCAGTATGTTGCGTCGTGTCGGATCATCCATATGCGCGTCCTCCCGGAAATGACTGGACGGGTCACTCTACACCACGCGACCACGAGGGAGTGTCTCAACACGGCCCCGCTCTCAATAATGGCCCGATGAAACAGCTCTTTCGCACTGGCATCGACATCAACCTGGCGACTCTTCGACCGTCTTCCGACTGGTTCAGTGCGGGCTACTTCGCCGGCGCGCGTGGCTTCAACTCCTCGACCCAGTTCAGCACGACGTTGATGTGCGTCGCCGGCGCAGACGCATTCTCTTGTCGAACCATCAGCAGCCGCTGGCCATCGGGCGAGGCGTCGTAGTTCGCCCACAGCGCGATGCTGCGTTCGTACGCCTTGTCGAACAGCTTCCGAGGCTGGCCGGCTGAGAACGTCGGGGTCGTCTGAACGTCGACCGCCATCATCGTGTCGCCGGCGCGGTAGAACAGCTCCCGGCCGTTGCGCGGCCACACCGGCTCGTTGCCGCCTTCGAGCGAAATCGGCCACTTCTCGCCAGGACCGGGGAACGGCCGCACGTAGATCTCGAACTGTCCCGACTCATCGGACACGTAGGCGATCCACTTGCCGTCTGGTGAAAACGCCGGTCCGCCTTCGCGGAATTGCGTCTCGAGGAACGGCGTCGACGCGCCTTTCTGATCGACGCGCAGCACGCGGATGTCCTGCAGCGTGGTCGGATTGACCGACACGAACGCGAGCACCTTGCCGTCGGGCGACCACGAAAACGGGTAGAGCGGCCACTTCCCGGACAAGAGCCGCTGGTCAGGCGCGCTGCCGTCGATCGGCCGCCAGTAGATGCTGTACGAACCTTCCTTCGCCGAGGCGAGCGTGAGCCGCCGTCCGTCCGGCGTCCAGACAGGGAAGGACGTGTTGCTCTCCGCCGTCAGCCGGCTCGACGTTCCTCGCTCGAGATCGATCAGCCACAGATCTTCGATGTTACCGCGCAGCGACGTCACGACGCGCCGCCCGTCGGGCGCCAGGCGCGGCTGCGCGAACGGGCGGCCGAATGCGCCGGCCGGCTGCTCGACGCCGGCGCGATCCACCCAGACGAGCGCATTCGAACCGCCGTTGACGGTCGTCGATACGTACACGATCGATCCGACGTCGGAGTAGCTGATGAGCGGCTGGCCTGAGCGGGTCTGCCGGATGCCTTCGAGCAGCGTGACCGGCGCGCCCTCGGTCTCGAGCCGCTTGGCGTCGAACCGCACGGCGAACAACGTGCCCGCCTGCACGAACACCAGATGCCCGGTCGGCAGGTAATGCGCGCCGGAGCCCTTCACCAGCATGCGTCGCTGATGCGTCTGCAGCGACTCCACATAGACCTGATCGTCGGTGACGCCGCCGCGCGCGCTGAACAGCAGTCCTTGGCCGTCGGGCAGCACCTCCGGGAATCGCTGTTCGTTGTCTGTGGACCCGGGCTGCGTCACCGCGGCGGGCTCGCCCCCGCCGGCCGGGATGCGCCAGATGCCGGTCGCCGTTCCGGGGTTGTAGAGAATCGATTGATCCGCCGCCCAGTTCACGCCCGCGCCGTCGACGCGGTCGCGCAGCGTGAGTGGCGCCCCGCCCGAGAGCGAGATGGTCCGCAGCTTGCGCTCCGCCACAAACGCGATCGACTGCCCGTCGGGCGCGAACGCGGCGCTGACGACGCCTGCTGTTTCCGGAACGGCCTTGCTCGCGAACTGATCGATCTCGCGCACGAACAGCTGCTGGCGGCCCGCCGGTCCCGCGGCGTACGCGACGCGGCGGCCGTCGCGCGAAATGACGAGCACGCCGTCGGTCTCGGACATCGGCTCGGCCGGCGCGATGAGGAAACGTGCAGGGCCGCCATTGGCGCCCGGCCTGCCGGACGGCTTGAGATACCACGCGAGCGCCGCGCTGACCAGCGCAGTGACGACGATCGCCGCCGCCGTGTGCTGAGGGAATCGACCGGTCGCGACGCGTGCGTCCGACGGCGCCGCCATCGCGTCGTCGATTTCCAGTCGCGCGTCGGCGATGTCGTGCAGCCGATGTTTCGAATCCTTTTCGAGGCAACGTCGCAGCAGGCGGCGAACCATCGACGGCGTCGCAGGCGGCAGCCGATCCCATGCGGGCTGACGTTCGAGAATCGCCGCCATCGTGCCCGCTACATCGTCGGCCTCGAACGGACGATGGCCCGCGAGCATTTCGTAGACCACGCAGCCGAACGCCCACACGTCGGAACGTCTGTCGACGACGCGCCCCTTCGCTTGCTCCGGACTCATGTACGCCGCGGTGCCGAGGATGACTCCGACGGCGGTCACCGCCGGACTGTTGATCGTCGGCGGATAGGTCGGGCTACGCGCGACCGCGCCGCTTGAACCGCTCGACAACTGGGACGCTTCCGGCGAGGCGGTCAGCTTGGCCAGACCGAAGTCGAGCACCTTGACCCGGCCATCGGCGCGCACCTTGATGTTCGCCGGCTTGAGGTCGCGGTGGATGATGCCCCGCTCGTGCGCGGCTTCGAGCGCTTCAGCGATTTGCTTCGCGATCGGCAAGGTCTCGTTCAGTGGGATTGGCCCGCGCGTCAGGCGCTGCGACAGATCGTCGCCCTCGACGAGTTCCATGACGAGCGCGATCGTCGCCCCTGACCGCTCCAGGCCAAAAATCGTCGCGATGTTCGGATGATTGAGCGCGGCCAGGACTTCCGCTTCCCGCTGGAAGCGTGCGATTCGCTCGGTGTCAGCCGCCACCGATGCCGGGAGCACCTTGATCGCGACGCTCCGTTTCAGATTCGTGTCGGTCGCCCGGTATACCTCGCCCATGCCACCTGCCCCAACGGCAGAAAGGATCTCGTAGGGACCGAGGCGCGTGCCGGGAGTGAGGGCCAAGTGGTTGGATTATAAGGGTGAGAGGGACTGCGAACGGGATAGGTCCTGACAAACGGCGCAGTGGCTTTCGATCCACGGTCGAGCCGGTCGAAATACACTTCGTGACCAGGGAGGACCCATTCCGCGCGAGGGCTCGTCGACTACTCCGCCGAGCGAAGCCGCTGGCGAAACCAAATCGCCAGCGCTTCGACGGCCATCTTACCTTCCGCCACAGAAATCGTCGTCTCGACCAACTCGTCAGGCGTCGCCAGACACTCGTGGTCGTTCGACTCGACGAAGACGATCGCGGCAAACGCCGCGATTCGCTTGTTACCGTCCACGAACGGATGGTTGAGCGCAAGCGAGTGCATCAGCGCAGCGGCCTTGTCCGCGATGTCCGGGTACAAGTCCTCTCCACCAAAGGTCGCCGCCGGCCGCGCCAGAGCGCTCTCGAGAGCTCCGCGATCGCGCAATCCGGTCGCTCCCCCGTATCGCTGCAGCTGTTGCTCGTGAAGGGCCAGCACTTGGCCGATTGCCAGGTATTCGACGGTCACTTCGCCAGCGCTTCGAAGGCCTTGTCATACTTGGCCAGCACCTTCCGCGCGCGTTCGTTGAATCGCTTCGTGAGTTTCCCGCCCTCGACGTAGCGCACTGCGGTCCGGACGACGATGGCGCCGGTCTGGGGATGGACGGACACCTCGACCGGGTCGCCCTTCTTGAGCTTGAACTGGTCGACGACGTCCTTCGGCAGCGTGACGGCCAGGGAAGATCCCGTCTGGACGAGCTTTCGAGTCATGTCAGTATTTTATCATTATCTGCGTTGCGTTCGCCACCTGCACCAGTGACGACGGTGTTTCGTCGATGCGAACTGAAAGAAGAGTTCCCCCGTGCCGGTAGAACAGTTCCTTGCCCGACGGCGCCCACACTGGCTCCTGTCCGCCACCGGCCGAAATCGCGACCTCTGAACCAGGCCCGCGATATGGGACGGGCAAACACGTCATTCTGCCCGTCTTGTTTGACACGTACGCAAGCCAGCGTCCGCTGGGCGAGAAGAGGGCGCCTCGTTCCTCAAACGGCGTGGCGATGAACGGCGTCGAGGTCCATTTGTCGCCGTTCTTCTGGACAATGGCGACGTCTCGTGTGTTGGTGGGCCCGTTGATATAGATCGCCAGTATGTGCCCGTCAGGCGACCACGAGGTTGGGAACCATCGAGGGCCGGTATCGAGAAGCATCTCGGCCCCAGCCGTACCGCTGCCGTCCGCCATCGTCCACAGAAGACGGTTCCCCGTGCCCGTGCCATCCGCGTGCGTCAGCTGCGTTCCATCGCGCGTCCAAATCGGATAGAAACGATTGTTCCCGCTGAACGTGACCCTGCCATAGCGTTCGTCAAAGGGGGTCTTCAGGAACACCCAGGGCGTGCGATCCCCCTCCACCGGCAACACCCAGAGATCCGAGCCCGTTGCGGGTCGGCGCTCGTATAGAGCAGGAAGCGGCCGTCGGCGGACCAGTCGGGATCTTGTCCTGCGGCGAAGCCACGAGCAGGTCCTCCGCGCCGGCGCGGCTGGACGGCCCCTGATAGAGATCGAAGCGCGCCTTTCGGTTCGAGCTTGTGCCAGCGCTCTTCAGGGTCCGGCGCCGGATCGCCAAAACCTTCGCGACCTAATGAGGACTCAACTATACTGCCTCGGCCTTCCTCGAGCCACTCCGCCTTGGGGTTCCTCATCAAGGTACCACTCGCCTCCGAAGGGCGAGCCTTCTTGAAAGGATATCGACATGAAGCATTTCAAGGTTGCGGCGTGCAGTGCGTTCGTCCTCGTGGGCCTTCTGGTGGCAGGGTCGTCTCGGCTGGCAGCACAGGGCGCTGATGTGCGTGTGGGCACATGGAAGCTGAATCTGGCCAAATCCTCCCCGGGAACGGGACCGGCACCGCAGAGCGTCACGCGCACGTATGAAGCGTTTGAAGGCGACGGCGTGAAATACACGGCAGTGGCAGTCGCAGCAGACGGCAAACGCACGGTGCAGACGTATGCCGGCCATCAGGACGGGAAAGACTGCGTGTGGACCGGCAGCACGACCGTCGATGCGATTTCGCTGAAGCGGAACGACGCCCGTTCCTTCGATTTCACGCAGAAGAAAGCCGGCAAAGTCGTTTCGACGGGTCGGAACGTGGTGTCCTCAGACGGCAAGACGTTGTACGTCATCTCACTGACCAACGCCAGCGGCCAGCCCTCTGGCGTGCAGGCGTACGAGAAGCAGTAGGTCTACCCGCGGCGCATTACCCGCATCGCGAGGTGCCGAGTCACACCGGCATCTCGCGGTTCGCCGCGTGTCCAGGACGAACGCGTTTCAGTCCCGCCGGTCCATGACCGCCGCGCGCCTTTCCGCTGGCCACCTCCGCCCCCCGGAAGCCTACGGGGCGGGTTACTAAACACTGCGCGACAAGAACGAAGCCGCTGGCGCGGCGGCCGCTACGCGTGAGACACTGCGTCAGCCATGACTTGCGTCGTAGGCTGTATTGTCACTCCGGTG
>JAYVYV010000563.1:0-5879 GCA_043783985.1 Acidobacteriota bacterium
CGCCACGATCGCCAGCGGCAGCCACGGCTGCAGCGGCATGGCGATCGTGCCGTGCTCGATGAAGACGCTCGCGGCGGTCGCGCACGGCCTCTCGCGCAATCTCATCGAGCGCGCCGCCGACGTCATGCTGAAGGAGCGGCGCCGCCTCGTCATCGTCCCGCGCGAGACGCCGATGAGCCTGCCGCAGCTGAAGAACATGGTGCTCTGCGCCGAAGCGGGCGCGATGATCCTGCCGGCGATGCCCGCCTTCTATCAGCAGCCCAAGACACTCGACGACCTCGCCGACTTCATGGCCGGAAAAATCCTGTCGGCGCTCGGCTTCGAGCACGAGCTGTATCCCGCCTGGACCGGCCAGGTCACGCCGTCGCCGTGACCGACGTCTCCAAGTCGCCCGAGCGGATCGCCGGAATGTTCGACGCGATCGCGGGGCGCTACGACCTGCTCAACCACATCCTGAGCGCGGGCATCGATCGCCGCTGGCGCAGGCGCGCGATCCGTTCGCTGCGGCTGACCGGACGCGAGCGCGTCCTCGATCTGTGCACCGGCACGGGCGATCTCGCCATCGCCGCCGTCCGCGCGGAGCCGTCCGCGGCGCGGGTCGTCGGCGTCGATTTTTCCGGCGCGATGCTGCGCGTCGGCGAGCGCAAGCTGAGAAAGTGGCGGCTCAACGGCCGGATCGCGATGGTGCAGGGCGATGCGACCCGCATCCCGCTTGCCGACGCCTCGGTGGGCGCCGTCACGATCGGGTTCGGCATCCGTAACGTCGAGCAGATCGATGCCGCATGCACCGAGGTCCACCGCGTGCTGACGCCGGGCGGCCGCCTGGCGGTCCTCGAGTTCGCCGTACCGGACGTGCCGGTCTTCAGCGGGTTCTACGCGTGGTACGTGAACCGCGTGCTGCCGCGCATCGGGCGCGCGCTGTCTTACAACGACTCGGCCTACGCCTACCTGCCGGCGTCGATCAGCGCGTTCGCGACGCCGGATGAGTTTGTGAACATCCTGCAACGCGCCGGATTCCGCGAGATTTCTCCCATCCGTCTGATGCTCGGGAGCGTCATTCTCTATACGGCTCAGAAAACAACGGGCCAGGACGCGGGGGTGTCCAGCCCCGGCGCTGATATACTGCTGTAAGTCCCTGATGTATTTCGATTTCGAGGATTACCATCCGGACATCAGCCCGGTCGGTCAGGCGATCTCCTGGCGCGAAGGGGTGCTGCTGTCGATCATCGCCCACCTGATGATGGTGATCCTCATCCTGGTCGCGCCCCGGTGGTTTCCCTGGCTCATCGAGCCGCGTCGGGTGCAGGTGGCCGCCAGGCAGGGGCAGCCGGAGCCGCCGCTCCAGTACATGATGGTGGCGCCCCGACTCGAGCGTCCCGTCGAGAGGGCGCCGGAGCGTGCGCTCCCATCGGATCTCAATCGCGCCGCGGCGTCGCCCGAGCGCGCGAAAAAGCCCGACAACCCGGAGCCGTTCTCGCGTGGCAACAGTCCGGAGCGCGTGGACGAGCCGCCGCGCCAGACGGCGCGCGGCCAGGGGCCCCAGCCGGATCCGGCCGCCGGCCGGGCCACCGAAAATTCGCAGCCGGACCAGTCGCAGAAACTTCCGGAGTCGCAGTCGCCCCTGCAAGTGCCCGCGGATCGCGCGCGCATCGCGCAGAACGGCGCCAACGGCCGTTCGGCGACCACGGGCGGTTCGCTCGGCGATGCGCTGCGCAACCTCCAGCGCTACACGCAGAGCGAAGCGTTCGACAACCAGAACGGCGGCGGCGGGCAGTTCGGCCCGGAGATCCAGTTCGACACCAAGGGCGTCGAGTTCGGGCCGTGGATCCGCCGCTTCATCGCGCAGGTCAAGCGCAACTGGTTCATCCCCTACGCCGCGATGTCGATGAAGGGGCATGTCGTGATTCAGTTCAACGTGCATAAAGACGGATCGATCACCGATCTGCAGGTGGTCGGCGCCAGCCCGGTGGACGCGTTCAACAACGCCGCGTTCGGCGCGCTCTCCGGATCGAACCCGACGCAGCCGCTGCCGCCCGAGTATCCGGTCGAGAAAGCGTTTTTCACCGTGACGTTCTTCTACAACGAGACCCCGCCGCGGTGACCCGCGCGCAGCAGCTCGGTCTCCTGATCCTGCTGCTCGTGTTCATCGTCTACGTCATCCTCCGGCTGCGATGAAGCCGCTCGTCGTGGCGGTCCTGGGTCCCACCGCGACGGGAAAGAGCGCGCTGGCGCTCGCGATCGCCGAGCGGCACGCGGGCGAGATCATCAACTGCGATTCCACCGCGGTGTACCGCGGCTTCGACATCGGCACCGACAAGATGGCGGCGGCCGACCGCCGCGGCATCCCGCATCACCTGATCGACATCGTCGAGCCGACCGATGACTACACGGCCGCGCAATACGCGCGTGACGCAGCCGCCGTGATCCGCGACGTGCACGCGCGCGGCCGCCTGCCGATTCTGGCGGGCGGGACCGGTTTCTACTTCCGCGCACTCACGCGAGGGCTGTTCCCCGGACCGGGGCGCGACGCGGCGCTGCGCGGGCGGCTCGAGTCGATCGCCGGGCGGCGCGACGTCACCCTCCTGCACCGGATGCTGCGAAAGGTCGATCCGGAGTCCGCGCTGCGGATTCAGCCGCGCGACCTGAAGCGGCTGGTGCGCGCGCTCGAAGTGTTCTTTCTCACCGGCCGAACGCTCACGGCGCATTTCGCGGAGACCGTGTCGGCGATCCCCGGCGTCGACGTGCTCGCGATCGGGCTTCGCCTGCCGCCCGCACAGATCGCCGAGCGGGTGACGCGGCGCGTGGACGAGCAGTTCGAGCGCGGGCTGCTCGACGAGATCCGCGCGCTGATCGCGCGCGGGATTCCGGAGCGCGCGCGCCCGTTCGGCGGGCTGGTGTACCGGCAGGCGCTGGAGCACCTGCGCGGGGTGCGCGACGAGCCGTCGACGCGCGCGCTTATCGTGCAGGAGAACCGGCGCTACGCGCGCCGGCAGTTGATCTGGTTCCGCAAAGAGCCTAACCTGGAGTGGTTCGACGGGCCGGGGGAGTCGGCGGCCACGCTCGGTTCCGTGCAACCTCTGATCGCCGAACGCCTTCAGGAGCGCGCACACTCGTGACGCCGCGTCAGCCGCCATTCAACCGCGCCATCGTCATCGTCATGGACAGCGTCGGCATCGGGGAGATGCCGGACGCGTCCGTATACGGCGATCGGGGCAGCAACACCGTCGGCAACATCGCGAAACAGATCCCGCTGAAGGTTCCCACCCTGCGCAGCCTCGGCTTCGATCGCCTCGTGCAGCTCGACACACACGATCCAAGAGCAACCGCGGCGAACGCAAAACACGCGGAGATCGTTGTTGGAAAAGATCGCTCCGCGAGCTCTGCGATCTCGGCGGTTGCTTCCGCTACGCCTCTGGGGGCATACGGCCGGATGGCCGAAGCGTCGGCGGGGAAGGACTCGGTCACCGGACATTGGGAAATGATGGGGATCGTGCTGGAGCGGGCGTTCCCGACGTTTCCGGACGGCTTTGCCCCAGAGATCCTCGCGGAGTTTTCGCGCCTGACCGGCCGCGGTGTGCTCGGCAACACGGCGGCGTCCGGCACGGCGATCATCGAGGAGTTCGGTGCGGAACACGTGCGGACGGGCGCGCTGATCGTCTACACGTCGGCCGACAGCGTCTTTCAGATCGCGGCGCACGAAGCGATCGTGCCGATTCCGGAGTTGTACCGCGACTGCGAGATCGCCTACAGGCTGGTCGGCGAGGGGCTCGGCGTCGGCCGCGTGATCGCGCGCCCCTTCATCGGCGCGCCCGGTCGATTCACGAGAACCTCCAACCGTCGCGACTACGCGCTGCCGCCGCCGGGCGACACGCTGCTCGACCGCATCAAGGCGGCGTCGATGCCGGTCGTCGCCGTCGGGAAGATCGAGGATCTGTTCGCCGGCCGCGGGATCACGCGGGGGATCCACACCGTGAGCGACGAGGACGGGATGGACCAGGTCGAGGGGCAGATGAAGGCGGTCGACCGCGGCTTCATCTTCACGAACCTGGTCGACTTCGACGCGCAGTACGGCCACCGCAACGACGTCTTGGGCTATGCGGCCAATCTCGAGCGCTTCGACGCGCGGCTCGCCGCGCTCCTCCCGCAGCTGAGGGAAGGCGACCTCCTGGTCATCACCGCCGATCACGGCAACGATCCGACGACCCCGAGCACCGATCACGCCCGCGAGTACGTGCCGCTGTTGGTCACCGGCCCTCGCGTTCGAGCCGGGTGCGACCTGGGCACCCGGCAGACGTTCGCGGATCTCGGCCAGACGCTGGCGGAGATCTTCGGGGTCGGCCCGATCGCCCACGGCACCAGCTTCCTGTCAGAGATCACGAAATAGGAACGCAAAGCCCGCGAAGCCCGCAGAGTATGATTCGTTTTGCTTTGCGGCCTTTGCGTTCACACGTATGAACACCCTTCGACAACAACTGGAAGCACGCGAGCGCGACGTCCTCGCGCCGCAGGCGGCCAAGAGCGCCAACTCGCGCGGGCGGCTCCGTCCCGCGCCGGAAGACGACGTCCGTCCGGCCTTCCAGCGCGACCGCGACCGCATCGTCCACTGCAAGGCGTTCCGGCGGCTGAAGCACAAGACGCAGGTGTTCTTCGCGCCGGCCGGCGACCACTACCGCACCCGGCTCACGCACACCCTCGAGGTCTCGCAGATCGCGCGCACCATCGCGAAGGTGCTCCGGCTGCACGAGGAGCTGACGGAAGCGATCGCGCTCGGCCACGATCTCGGCCACACCCCGTTCGGCCACGCCGGCGAGCGCGTCATCAACGCGCTGATGCCAGGCGGCTTCAACCACTACGAGCAGAGCCTCCGCATCGTCGACGTGCTCGAGAACGACGGCGAGGGCTTGAACCTGACGTGGGAGGTCCGCGACGGCATCGCGAAACACTCGAAAGGGAAGTCCGGCGCGCCGGTCGGCATGTCTCCCGAGCTGCGCGCGAGCACCGTCGAGGGGCAGATCATGCGCGTCGCGGATCTGATCGCCTACGTCAACCACGACATCGACGATGCGACGCGCGCGGGGCTGCTGAAGGCGGAGGACTTGCCGAAGGACCTGGTCAGCGTGCTGGGCCACTCGTCGTCCACGCGCATCGGCACACTGGTGACGGACGTCGTCACCGAGACACTGGCCGGAGGCCTGACCGAGATCCGGATGAGCGACGTTGTGCTCGACGCCGTCCTGAAGCTGCGCAGTTTCCTGTTCGAGGCGGTCTACGAAAACACCCTCGCCACGCTCGAGTTCAAGAAGGCGTCGGGGATTCTGAGCGGCCTCTGGGAAAAGGTGCAGGAGCGCCCCGACGAATTCCTCGATCGCAGGACGATTGAATCCGATGGCCTCGACGTCGCCACCCGCGATTTCATCGCCGGCATGACCGATCGCTACGCCGTCAGGCTGTTCGAGCAGCTGTACATCCCCAAGCCGTGGGCAATCGACTGACCATGCGCGGCATTCCTCTCGCGCAGCTTCTGGTCATGTTCGCGGTGGTCGTGATCGCCGCCGGCCTGTTCAAATCGGGCTTCTTCGGCGGTCCCCCCGACTGATGGCGGTAATGCGTCAGTTTGATTCTCGTTATTGAACACGGCCATTACGCCGCCTCCGCGCTACGTCTGTCCAAGAGTTCGATCAGGTTCTCGATGCTCCACACGTGATCGGTGAGCCGCGCTTCCATCGCAGGCGTGACGCGCAGCGTCTGATGCACGCGGCAGAAGTTGTAATACGCAAAGTGTAGACACTATGCAGCGGGCCACACAAGGCGGGTCACGGTTGTTACGCTTCCTCGAGGTGGATAACGCGAAAGGAGCGGAACGATGCAGACCATGACCC
>JAYVYV010000564.1:0-5851 GCA_043783985.1 Acidobacteriota bacterium
ACGTCCTCTTCGATCGCCGGCGGCAGGTGTCCAAACGTTCCGACGGCACCCGACAGCTTGCCGACGCTGACGACCGCGCGCGCACGACGGATGCGCTCGACGTCGCGCTGGACCTCGGCGTACCAGAGCGCCAGCTTGAGGCCGAACGTCATCGGCTCGGCGTGCACACCGTGGGTGCGGCCGATCATCGGCGTCCGCCGGTGCTCGAGCGCGCGATCGCGGATCGCCGCTGCCAGGTCGTCGAGATCCTTCAGCAGAACGTCGCATGCCTCGCGCATCTGCAGGGCCTGCGCGGTGTCGACGACGTCCGACGATGTCAGCCCGAAATGCAGCCAGCGCGCCGACGGCCCGACCTTCTCGGCGACGGCGGTCGTGAAGGCGATGACGTCGTGCTGGGTGATCTGCTCGATTTCGTCGATGCGGGCGATGTCGAAGGCGCCGCGCTCGCGGATATCGCGCGCCGCGTCGGGCGGTACGATGCCGGCAGCCGCCATGGCTTCGGCGGCGGCGGTCTCCACGAGCAACCAGGTTTCGTACCGGCGCTGGTCGCTCCAGATCCGCCCCATGTCAGGGTGGGTGTAGCGAGGAATCATCTGATCGAGATCGACTAATCGAGGTCGAGTCGTTCGACCGGGATCTGCAAGCCGTTCACGTTGCCGAGCACCGTCGCCGCCAGCGAACCGTCCCGAAACAGATCCTCCGCCACCCTCTGCACGTCCGCCGTCGTGACGCGCTCGATGCCGAGGAGCGTTTCGTCGAGGCCGAACTGGCGATCGAAGTAGATCTCCTGACGCGCCAGATGCGACATGCGGCTGGCGGTGTTCTCGAGGCTCAGCATGAGGCTGCCCTTCAGATGATCCTTCGAGCGCTGCAGCTCGGTATCGGGCACCGGCGCGCTCTTGACGGCGCGCAATTCCTCGACGCAGAGGTCGATCACTTCGCCGACCGCTTCGTTCGAGCAGCCTGCGTAAATGGTGAACGAGCCCGCGTCGCGATACGCGCTCAGCCCGCTGAACACGGCGTACGCCAGGCCGCGCTTCTCGCGCACGTTCTGAAACAACCGCGAGCTCATCGAGCCTCCGAGCAGCGTGTTCAGCACGTAGCTGGCGTAGCGATCGTCGTGGTTCTGGGCGTAGCTGCCGACGCCGAGGCAGACGTGGCTCTGCTCGAGCTCCTTGTTGCGGATCAGGATCTTTCGCGCGACCTGCGGCGTCTCTTCCACGGCCGGCTCGCCGGCCTGCGCCAGCGATCCGAACTTCTCCTGAACCAGCTCACGGACGCGCGCGTGCTCCACGTTGCCGACGGCCGACACGATCAGGTTCTTCGCGGTGTAGACGCCGCCGAAGTAGTCGCGAAGGAGCGGCGCGCTGAACGATTCGACGGTTTCCTTCGTGCCGAGAATCGGGCGGCCCAGCGGGTGATTCTCCCAGAAGCCCTGCGTGAAGAGCTCGTGGACCAGATCGTCGGGCGTGTCCTCGACCATCTTGATCTCTTCGAGCACCACCTTCTTCTCGCGCTCGACATCGTCTGGAGTGAACGCGGGGTTCCGCACGATGTCGGACAGAATGTCGATCGCGAGCGGCAGGTGCTCGTCGAGAACCTTGATGTAGTAGCTGGCGTATTCCTTGGCGGTGAACGCGTCGAGCTGGCCGCCGATGGAATCGATCTGCTGAGCGATGTCTTCGGCCGAGCGGCTCCCGGTGCCCTTGAAGAGCATGTGCTCCACGAAATGGGCAATCCCGCCGCGCTCGGCTGTTTCGTGACGCGACCCGCGCGTCAGCCAGACGCCGATGCTGACCGAGCGGACCTGCGTCATCTGCTCGGTGAGAATCCGGAGCCCGTTGTCGAGCACGTCTCTGACGATGGGTGTGTTGGACACGGATGAAGCCCGCGAAAGTCTTATGCTACCATCGAAGTCAGGCGAGCGCCGAGAAACGGCTGGAAAAGAAAGAGATACCGTGACCACCGTCGAGCCTCAACGCGACCTCGCCGATCTGGAACGTCCGGCGCTCGAGTCGGCGCTCCACGCGCGCGGTCACAAGCGATTCCACGCGCAACAGATCTTCCGCTGGATCTACAGACACGGGGTCAGCAACGTCGACGGGATGACGGATCTGTCGCGCGAGCTGCGCGCGACGCTGGCCGGCGATTTCACACTGACCACGCCAGCGCTGGCGCAGCGGGACGTCTCCGTCGACGGCACCGAGAAGTTTCTCCTGCGCCTCGCCGACGGCAGGCACATCGAGTCGGTGTTCATCCCGGACACGCCGGCGATGACCTTCTGCATCTCGACCCAGGTCGGCTGCGCGATGGCGTGCGCGTTCTGCCTCACCGGGAAAATGGGACTTGTCCGCAATCTGACGGCCGGCGAGATCGCCGGCCAGGTGCGGGTGCTGGCCGGCGCCCTCGATATGCGCGCGAAGAAATTCAACATCGTCCTCATGGGCATGGGCGAGCCGCTCCACAACTACGACGAGACGATGCGCGCGCTGCGGATCCTTGCGGACGAGCATGGGTTCGCCATGTCGGCGCGCCGGATCACGCTCTCCTCCGTCGGATTGCTGCCTGCGCTCGAACGGCTGGCCAGGGAACCGGTCATGCCGAACCTCGCCATCTCGCTGCACGCCCCGACCGACCTCCAGCGCGGGGAGCTCGTCCCGATCAACAAGAAGTACGGTGTGGCCGACATCATCAACGCGTGCAGACAGTTCCCATTGAATCGCCGGAGCCGCATCACGTTCGAATACGTGATGCTCGCGGGCGTGAACGATTCGCCGCAGGACGCGCGGAAGCTGGCGAAACTGGTCGCGGGCGTGAAGTCGAAAGTGAACCTCATTCCGCTGAATGCCGCCGCGGGCATTCCGTTCGATAGGCCGTCGGACGAGGCGATCGATCGGTTCGCGAAGATCGTGGCCGACCACGGTGTCACCGTCTCGGTGCGCAAGAGCCGCGGACGGGACATCCGCGCCGCCTGCGGGCAGCTGCTCGTGGAAGGCCAGAAGAAGTCAGCCGCCCAGCAGCTCGCCCTCGTCCTGTGACGTGATCCGGAGGCGCACCCACTCGTTGCGCGCGCGGCCCGGCGGAATCCGCACCTTCATATAGTTGTCCGTGACGGCCAGAGAGCCGTCCTCGAGCGTCAGCGCGCGATGCGTCGTGCCGACCTGCGACGCACGGAACCGTTCGCTCAACGCGCGACCGATGTCCCGAATGCGCCGCCCGCGGTCTCGAACGACGGCCCCGTCGACCTTGCGCGTCATCGTCGACGCCGGCGTGCCCGGTCGATCGGAGTACGGAAACACGTGGAGGTGGGTCAGCGGTGAGCGCTCCAGATAACCGGCGAGCTGCTCGACGTCGTCGTCGGTTTCCCCCGGGAAGCCGACGATGATGTCCGATCCGATCGAGGCGTGGGGAATCCGCGCGCGGATGTCGTCCGCGAGCGAGGCGTAGTATTCGATCGTGTAAGGCCGGCCCATGGCCGCCAGCACGCGGTTGCTGGCGTGCTGCAGCGGCAGATGAAAGTGCGGCGCGAAGCGATCGGAGGAGGCGACCAGATCCACGATTTCGCGCGGGCAATCCATCGGCTCGAGCGAGCTGATGCGGAAGAGGATGTTGGGGAAATCCAGCGCGCGCAGCAGTTCGGTCAACGACGAAGCGGGTTGCAGGTCGCGGCCGTACGAGCCGAGATGGACGCCGGTGAGCGCGACTTCCTTGAACCCCGCGTTCGCCACGCGATCGACTTCGCGGACGATCTCCGCCACGCCGACGCTCCGCGGTGTGCCTCTCGTCGTCGGAATGATGCAGTACGAGCAGGGCTCGGCGCAGCCGGTCTGGACGCGCAGCGTGAAGGCCGTGCGACCGGCGGCGCCGGGTTCGATCGCCGCGCCGCAAGGACCGTCGCCTTCAGAAAAAACCGCGGAGCGCGCAAAGAACGCCGAGAAAACGTTCTTCCCGGCGGAATCGGCGGTCTCCGCGGTTTGTTCCGAGTTCCGCAGGATCTGGATCAGTCGCGGCTTGTCGTCGTTGACGACCACGCGGGAGACATTGGGCAGCGCCGCGATGTCGTCGGGTCGCCGCGTCGCATAGCAGCCGGTGACGACGATGCGCGCGTTGGGGTTGTCGCGGGCGATGCGGCGGATGGTCTGGCGCGTCCCTTGGTCGGCCGTCGCCGTCACCGAGCAGCTGTTCACGACAACGAGATCCGCGTCGTGCGGTTGCACCGCCACGGCCCCGGCCGCCAGCAGTTCCTCCTCGAACCCGAGCGAGTCGGCCTGGTTCACCCGGCACCCGAAGGTGATGACGGCGTACTTCATATTTCAGAGTTCAGATTTCAGAGTTCAGAGTTCGGATTTCAGCGCGTTCTTGCCGATGTCGCGTCGATACTGCATCCCGTCGAACGTCACATGCATCACGCCGGCGTAGGCGCGTGCGATCGCTTCCGCAAAGTTGGCTCCGCGCCCGACCACGGTCAGGACCCGCCCGCCGGCGGTGACGAGCCGCCCGTCGCGATGCGCGGTCCCGGCGTGATACACGGTGACTCCGGGCACCGCTTCGGCGCGGTCGATCCCCCCAATCGGCTGCCCCGACTCTGAGGACTCGGGGTAGCCGCGCGACGCGACAACGACGCCGGCCAGCCGATCGGCGCCGATGCGCACGGCTGAGGTCCGCAGCGATCCCATCGCGGCGGCGACCAGCAGCGGCAGCAGCGGCTCGTCGATCAGCGGCAGAACCACCTGGGTTTCAGGATCGCCGAGGCGCACGTTGAATTCGATCACCTTCGGTCCGGCCGCCGTCAGCATGAGGCCGACGAAGAGAAAGCCGCGGAACGGATGGCCTTCGGAGGCCATGCCGGCGATCACGGGGTTGACGACCTCGCGCATGACACGCGCTTCGAGCGCGGCGTCGACCAGCGGGCTCGGGGTAAACGCCCCCATCCCTCCCGTGTTCGGCCCGCGGTCATCGTCGAATATCCGCTTGTGATCCTGCGCGGTGCCGATGGGGACGGCGCGCGCCCCGTCGCAGATGGCGAAGAACGACACTTCCGGGCCGGTCAGGCACTCTTCGATCACGAGCCGATCGCCGGCGGCGCCGAATTTTCGATCGCGCATCGCGTCGGCGATCGCCCGCTCGGCCGACGCGCGGTCTTCAGCGATGACGACGCCCTTGCCGGCGGCCAGACCGTCCGCCTTGAGCACGACCGGCAGGCCGAACTCGCCGGCGCGGACGGAATCGAGGGCTACGACGAGCGACTCGCAGACGCGGAACCGCGCAGTCGGGATGCGGTGGCGCGCCATGAACGCCTTCGCGAAGGCCTTGCTCGATTCAAGACGCGCCGCCGCGGCCGTCGGCCCGAACAACAGGCGCCCATCGTCGATGAAGCGGTCCGCCAGTCCCAGGCTGAGCGGGAGCTCCGGACCGACGATGGTGAAGTCGATCTGTTCGCGTTCGGCGAGCGAGCGGACGGCTTCGGGGTCGGCAACGTCGATCGGGAGGGTGCGAGCCAGCTGGGCAATACCGGGATTTCCCGGCGCGGCGACAATCTCGCCGACGTCGCGTTCGGAGGCCAACCGTGCGATCAGTGCGTGCTCGCGCGCGCCACTCCCGATGACGAGAACTCTCACCGTGTGAATAGTTTATGGCGATTGATGGGGTGACGCAGGGGCTCCAGGTCGTTGGACTAATTTGGTTGACCTAGCCTTCGGATTGCGCCTAGAATCCGCGTTTACCTGTGATAGCCTAGCATGTTTAGACGTAACCGACATTTCGTCATCTAGTTTATCGCCACCCGAAGGGGGTGTTCTGCGCGTGGCTGAAGTCAAAATCCAGGAGGGCGAGTCCATCGAAAGCGCTCTCC
>JAYVYV010000565.1:0-5847 GCA_043783985.1 Acidobacteriota bacterium
TCCTGGCGGTGATGGGGCTCACGCCAACCGACCAGACGGTGCCGGTCGCGAAAGGCACGAAGCTCGACGTCAACAACTTCGCGGGCGACGTGAACATCAAGGTGTGGGACAAGGACGCCGTGCGCGTCGAGGTCAACAACTCCGACCGCGAAACGGTCGACATCAAGCAGACCGAGGGGGCGCTGACCATCCGCTCGCGGTCGCTGCGCGGCGGGCGCCCCCGCTCGCTCGACTACGCGATCAGCGTGCCGTCGTGGATGGCGATCACCGTGGCCGGCACCTACGCCGACGTCACCATGGAAGGCGTCGGCGGCGACGTCAGCGTCGAGACGACGCACGGCGACGTCAAGGTGCGCGGCGGCTCCGGCTTCGTCTCGCTGAAGTCGGTGCAGGGCGAGATCACGCTCGAGAAGGCCAAGGGGCGCGTCGACGTCCGCGCGGTCAACGCGAGCATTCATCTCGCCGACATCAACGGCGACCTGTCGGCGGAATCGACCAACGGCAGCATCATCCTCGACCGGATCGACTCGGGCAACGTGGACCTCTACACCGTCAACGGCAATATCTCCTACGACGGCGCCATCAAGGACAAGGGGCTCTACCGGCTGACGACACACAACGGTCTCATCGCGATGCCGATCGCCGACAAGGCGAACGCCTCGCTGACGGTCCGCACCTACAACGGCGGGTTCCGTTCGACCTTTCCGATTGGCGACCTGGACAAGCGCAACAAGCGCTTCACCGTGACGCTGGGCAACGGCAGCGCGCACGTCGAGCTCGAGTCGTTCGGCGGCACGATCTCGCTGCGCCGGCCGAGCGACCCGCGGCCGGAGACCGAGCGCAAGCGGCGCTCCGACAAGGACAAGGGGGACCACGGCGCGTTGCAACTCGATCGCCTGGACCGCCACGGCATGCCGGCGGAGGTCGCGCGGGCGATGGCCGAGGCGCAGCCGGAGATCGACCGCGCGGTGGCCGAGGCGATGCGGGAGGCGGGGCCGGACATCGACGCGGCGGTCGCCGAGGCGATGGCGGGGCTCAGAGAGCTGTTTCCGGGCGCGCGGCTGGAGCCCCGTCCGAATCCGCAGCCGATGCCGCGGTCGCAAGCAGCTCCGCGACCGTTTTCCTGCTGACCGGATCGCGCAGGTCCGGCGCGACCGAGGCGAGCGGTTCGAGCACGAACCGCCGCTCGCGGAAGCGCGGGTGCGGCACGACCAGCCCCGGCTCCTCCAGTACGACGTCGCCGAGCAGGATCAGGTCGAGATCGAGCGTCCGCGGCGCGTTGACGTACGGCCGCTCGCGGCCCCGCTCCTGCTCGATCGCGAGAAGCGCATCGAGCAGCGCCCTTGGCGCGAGCCGCGTCCGCCCGACGGCGGCCGCGTTCAGAAACATCGCCTGAGGGCCGGAAGCGCCGACGGGCACGGTGTCGTAGTACCGCGACACGGAGAGATCCGTGAACAGGGCGTGAAGGGCCGACACGGCGTAGTCGAGATGGGCGCGCCGGTCGCCGACGTTGCTGCCGAGGGCGATCGCTACTCGATCCATCGCGAGGAGAGCACCTCGCCGTAGGACGGTCCCAGCTGCGCGCCGCGGCGGCCCAGCAGATCCTGGCGGCCTGCCAGCGCCTGCTCGAAAAAGCGCTTCTGCTCCAGTGTCTCGCCGAGGATCACCCGCAGCATCTTCGCGTGCCGCGCGTTGTTCATCTCGTCGATCCGGGGCCGCCAGCGGTCGACGAAACGCTGGGCGTCCTGACCGTCTTCCTCGATAATCGCCCGCGCCGCGGCGGCGGCCTTCCCTGTCGCGGCGCGCACCGGCTCGCTGGCGTCCGTCACGTCGCCGCCCAGCTCGCGGATCGCGGTCGCGATCCACGTCAGCTGCGCTTCCTCGCGGTTGACGATGTACTGATACGTGTTGTTCGCGTCGTACTGCCCGATGAGCCGCGCCCCCGCCTGATGCTGCAGCATCATCGTCAGCTTGTCGAGATGGAATTCCTGGAGAAGCGGCAGCAGGTCGGTCACGCGTTCTGCTTTTCCTTGCAGGTGATGCAGACGCGGGTCCAGGGGATCGCGTTCAGGCGCGCCGGCGCGATCGGCTCGCCGCAGTCGCGGCACATGCCGTAGGTGCCTTTCTCCATGCGCCAGAGCGCCTCTTCGATCGCCTGCAGAATCTTGGCGTCGGTCTGTTTGAGCTTCAGGGCGATGTGCACCTCGTTGTTGCCGCTGGCCTGATCCGCCATGTCGCCCTGACGGGTGTTGTTGTCCATCGACGCCTGCAGTGGCTTGATGCCGCCGGTGCCGAGGATTTCAGTGCGCTTCTTGAGAAGGGCGTCTTTGAAGGTCTGCTCGTCCATTAGGGTTCTGGCTCCTGCCCTCGCGTCCGGTTTTCGGGCCCGCACACAACATCGGATCATAACACTTCCGGAGGGCCCGGGTCGCGCTGGCCGAAGGACGAAACCACGCAGCTGGCAACGCGACGTGCACGGCGCCGCTATTCCGCGCGCAGTGTGGCGAGCGGTTTGTTCTTCAGGACGTCGAGGCTCGAGACGACGCCGATGACCGCGACCAGCAGCGCGGTCAGGAGCACGCCCGCGATGTGCTCGCCGGCGAAGACGCGCCAAGGAATCTCCAGCGCGTACCGGCTCACGCCCCAGGTCAGCACGATGGCGCCGAGCGATCCAATCAGCCCGGCGAGCGAGCCGAGCACGCCGTACTCGAACAACAGCATGCGCGCGATCGTGCGCGTGTTCGCGCCGAGCGTCTTGAATACCGCGGCCTCGTAGACGCGCTGGAACTTCGTCATCGCGACCGCGCCGATCAGGATCAGTCCGCCGCTGAAGAGCACCAGCGCGCCCACCACCGTGATCGCCAGCGTCACCTTGGACATCACGTCGCGGACCGTCTCGAGCACTTCGTGGAAATCGATGACCGACACGTTCGGGAACCGCTCGACGAGGTCGTGCTGGAAGCGCGCCCGCGCCGCCACGCCCTCGGGCCCCTTCAACGGCGCGACGAACGTCTGCGGCGCCTGGTCGAGGACGCCGGGACGGAACACGAAGACGAACCCGCCGTTGCGCGATTCCCGCCACTCGACGTCCCGAATGCTCGTCACGCGCGCGGAGACGACGCGGCCGAGCACGTCGAACCGCATCGTATCGCCGACGTGCAGGCGCGCCCGTTCCGCGATCACCTTCTCGACCGACACCTCGGCGTCCGCCGACGGGCTGTCCCAGAACGCGCCGTGAATCACGCGCTCGTTCGGCTCCAGACGGTCCCGATACGTGACCGTGAACTCGCGGCCGATCGAGATCCCGCGCTGGCGCACGTCATCCGCGCCGTCGAGGGTGACATCCTTCCCGGAGACGCCGACCACCCGCGCCCGCAGCACCGGAATCAGCTGATACTCGCCCGCCCCGTGCGCCGGGTCGCCCAGGAACGTCCGCACACCGTCGGCCTGCGCCTTCTGGACGTCGAGCAGGAACATGTCGGGCGCGTCGGCCGCCACCTGCAGCGAGAACTCACCGAGCAGGCTCGCCTGGAGCGATCGCACTCCGACGATGAAGAAGGCGCCGAGGCCGACGGCGAGCAGGATGACGCGCGTCTGGTTGCCGGGCCGCGACAGGTGCAGCACCGCGTGGCGCAGCGGAAACGATCGCGAGTTCGCCAGGGGCGCGATCAGCTTAATCAGCGCGCGGCCGGCCAGATGCAGGATCACCGCCAGCCCCGCGAATCCGACGCACACGACGATGCCGACCTTGAGCGACGCCGCCTGCCAGGCCGTGAGCGCCACGAGCGCGAGCGAGACCACGACGATCACGCCGATGCCCGTCCAGTCGCGCGCGCGGCGCACGGTCTCGTCCCGCAGGAGCAGCGACGGCTTGATGAACCGCACCTGGAGCAGCGGCACCACGGAGAACAGCAGCGACACCAGCACGCCGATCGCCACCCCCTGTACGGCGGCGCTCCAGCTCACGCCGTAGTGCGCCTGCGCGAGGATCGACGTCGACGCCCCCAGCATCCACGGAATCGTCGCCAGCACGCCGCGCGCGAGCGCGACGCCGAGCAGGCTTCCCGCCAGCCCGAGCGACATCACCTGCAGGATGTAGACCGCGATGATCTGGCCGCTGCGGGCGCCGAGGCATTTCAGGACCGCGATGCTGCGGATCTTCTGCAGGATGAACACGCGTGTCACGCTCGATACGGCGATGCCGCCGAGGATCACGATGATCAGCCCGACCAGACTCAGGTAATTTTCCGCCCGATCGAAATCGCGCCCCACCTGGTCCTCGGTCGACCGGAATGATCGGGCATTGACGAACTCGTCCTTGAAGTCCGCGCGCAGCGCCTTCACCAGCGGCTCGGCCCGGTCCTCCGACACCTTCGCGAGAATCGCCCGACGCGCGCGGCTGCCGAACCCCAGCAGGCCTGTGGACGCCAGGTCCTCGTACGCGATGATCACACGCGGTCCGAGGCTGAACTCGCCCATCCCCCGCCCTGGCTCACGCGCGATCACGCCGCGGATGGTGAACGCCGCCCGGCCGATGACGAGGCGATCCCCCACGGCCACGTCGAGGGCGGTCAACAACTCGGGTCGGACCAGCACACCGTGATCCGTCAGCAGCGCGGGCGCGTACGTCCGGCCGCCCAGCAAATCGATGCTGCCGTAGAGCGGGAACCCGGGCTGCACGGCCCGCAGCTCCGCCATCTTGGCCACGGGCTTGGATCGGTCCTCCGGCCGCACCATCGTCGGCGTCTCGACGGTCTCGGTGCGCTCGACGCTGCCCGCGCCGGCCAGGCGGCGGTCGATGGTGGCGCGCGCCTCCGGCGTCCAGTCGCGGGTGGTCGCGATCAGCACGTCGGCGGCGATGAGCGACTTGGCCTCCGTGCCGAAGACGCCGCGGACGCTGTGGATCACCGACCGCAGCGCGACAATCGCGGCGACGCCGACGGCGATGCAGATGAAGAAGAACACCAGGCGCTGCAGCGAGGCTCGCGTCTCGCGCACGGCCATGCGCAGGACGAACCTCATGCGATGCTTGGCGCGCGAACCGGTGTGTCCGACAGAGGCTCCACGCGAGGGTTGTCCCCGGCGATGCCCGTGCGTTCCACGACCCGCCCGTCGCGCAGCACGAGCTGCGCATCTGCCATCGCCGCGAGCTCGGCGTCGTGGGTCACGAGCACGATCGTCGTGCCGCGGCCGGCGTGAATCGTGCGCAGCAGGTCCATGATGTGGCGGCCGTTGGCCGTGTCGAGATTCCCGGTGGGTTCGTCGGCCAGCACGATCTTCGGGTTGTTCGCCAGCGCGCGCGCGAGCGCGACCCGCTGCTGTTCGCCGCCCGACAACTGGGAAGGATAGTGGTGCGCGCGGCCGGTCAACCCGACCTCCTCCAGCAACTGCTCGGCCCGCGGGCGCGCATCGGCGACGCCGGCGATCTCCATCGGCACGGCGACGTTCTCGTACGCCGTCAGCGAGGGGATGAGATGGAAGAACTGGAAGACGAAGCCAACCTTTTCCCCGCGCAGCTTGGCCAGATCGTCCTCACCGAGGCGCGTGATGTCCACCCCGTCGATCAGCACCGACCCGGACGAGGGCGCGTCGAGGCCTGCAATCAGCCCGAGCAGCGTGGACTTGCCGCTGCCCGACGGCCCTACGATCGCGAGGAACCGCCCGTGCGGAATCTGAATCGACAGCGGGTGAAGGATGGTGAGCGGTTCGCTGCCGCTCATGACGGTTTTCGACACGTCGCGCAGCTCGATCATGTGGTCGGTCGTCTCCGGGCTTCAGCGACGGGCCTGAGCACCGTCCACACGTTGTCGGCGACGATGCGCGCGCCGGCGGCCGTCGGATGGATGC